>DAOWNO010000010.1 GCA_030642525.1 Candidatus Aegiribacteria sp. | reverse complement strand
TCCTGTTCGATTAGCCACCCTTGCAGTATAGTCGAACAATAACAATCCGGACAGTATGCAGGAGGTTTCATGAGAAAAGTTGCACTACTTCTATTATTTCTTGTATCTATTTGTATGGCTACAGCATACGGTCGAAACAAAGTTCAGTCTGGAGAACATGACTGGTGGGAGATTCGGGCAGGACATTTTACTGTCTACTTTCCTCAGGGAGGAGAGGTTCCTGCCGAGACTCTTCTTGTACATACAGAAAGAGCTTTACTTGAGCTTTCTGAACGATTTAACTATTTACCCGAGAATAAGATACCAATTGTTCTATATCTAACTCCAGGAGATTTCCGTCAGACGAATATCAATCCGTACGACATTCCACAGGGGGTGGGAGGATTTACCGAGTTCTTCAAAGGGCGAGTTGTAATTCCATTTACTGGAATCTGGTCAGAATTTCGTCATGTGATTGCTCATGAACTGAACCATGCATTTATCTTTGATATGATTTACAAACGTTCTCTGCGGGAGATAATCATGGCCAGAACGCCTCTATGGCTGATGGAAGGGCTTGCGGAATTCACATCTTCAGGCTGGGATGGTGCAACAGAAGCAGAATTCAGGGACATGGTTATCAATAATCAGATAGTCTCCATTGAAGAGTTGTCCAGAAGGACAGACTACATTGTTTACAGGCAGGGTCAGGCAATTTATCACTTCATGTTTGAGCGATATGGAGAGGATGTTTTTCTGGAATTCGTGAATAACATCAGAAATTCAGAAGGACTTGAAGGAGCGGTTGAAGCCGCTATGGGAATGTCACTTGCACAGTTCAATAAAAGATTCCAGAAATGGGCTCGCGAAAACTACCTGTCCGAACTTGCCTGCTGTGAAAGTCCTGATGACATTGGCAGCCCGATTCGCAGAAACGGAAAAAGAGTAGTACAGTATGGTTCGGTTGTTTCATCCGATGGCGGATTGATTGCGGGAATTGAGTGGCATCATGCCAATTTTGCAGTCGCAGTCAGATCAACCCTGACGGGTGAGCTTAAGAGCAGACCTTTCGTTTCCGGTGGATATTTGGACGTTCTGGTTTCTCCCATGTACAGGGTTTGCAGCTTTTCTCCAACTGCCGATTCGATTGTAATTGCGGTACAGTATATTACAGGAGACCGTTTGATCATATGCTTTGAAGAAGAGCAGGCGCAGCTTCCTTTTGAGATGGATCTTATCCGCGATCCTGTATGGTCACCATGTGGCTCTTTCATTGCTTTTGCCGGTATGAATCAGGGAGAGCTTGACATTTATGTCTGGAACCTTCTCGAGCACTCTCTGAGTCAGATATCTCATGATTATCATGATGAGCGGGATCTATCCTGGAACGGAGATGAAATTCTCTGTGTTGTGGAAGTTGATCCTGAAACAACCATGATCCGCAGTTATAGCCTTGATGGGTCTCAAAGAACGGTATTTATTGATCCTTCCGAAATCAGATATCCTATTTCTGTCCCGGATGGCCTGCTGTTCATGTCGGATAGGAATGGTTATCCCGACCTCTACCTTCTTCATGAACCCACAGGTGAAGTTGATCGTCTTACTGCGCTTTACAGGACAATTGATTCTCCAAGCTGGGCGGGTTCCACTGAAATCCTGACATTTGTGTCAAGCGACTGGAGCGGAAATGGTGTATTTCTGGCATACAATATTCTGGAAAGAAGGATAATATCCAGTGAACCCGGATCAATTGCGGTTTCATATGGAACAACAGATAGTACGAGTATTTCTGAAGAGGCATCTTTCCTCATCGAGGAATCCGGAAATTCCGAGAGTGCCGTTACACCGGATTCATCGGAAAAAGAAGAAACTCTGATAGAAGTAAGAAACAGGGATATTGAAGATCGAATGGAGATACCATTCGTATCAGATGAATCCGTTGAGTGTGAATTCGAATGCAGCATTGCCCCTTACTCTCCACGAATATCAGTTGATTACGCCAGTGCTGTTGCGGCGTATGACTCATACCTCGGACTCGCTGGATACACCCAGGTAATACTTAGTGACATACTTGCCCATCACCAGATCATCATCAACATGAATCTGAATGGAGGTAGTATCAGTGAAGTAGATGCTGCTGTCTATTACAGTTACCTTCCACACAGGATGGATCTGGGCTTTGGTCTCTTCCGCGAATCCAATCGTTATCTTTTCCGTTTTACTGATGAACACGAAGAGGGAGTCCGGGATGTTGACTTCGGTGGATTCGGAGTTGTGAGTTATCCATTCAGTCCTTCTTTCAGAATAGACGGTTCATTGAGCTATCGCAGGTTGAGCAGAACCGGTATCTGGTATTCATCAGCAGACTTTGATGAGGATATTATTTTCTTCAACACCGGAGTTGTAATTGACAACTCATTATGGGGTAATGTCGGTCCACGCGCAGGACAAAGGCTTTCTGTTCGCGGAGAGATCGCTCCTGAAATATCAGGCTCGGCAAGCTACTGCACAATCTTTATCGATTTCAGGAATTACACCTGGGTATCAGGAAATGTCACTCTCGCAACAAGATTTGCAGGTGGTACAAGCTGGGGTCCCAACGCGCAGACGTTCTTCCTCGGCGGAGCTATGCCTCACAGATTGCTCTGGGGTGAAGTGGATACGATAGATGAGTTACTGGGATTCTACACTAATTATGGAGATATACTCAGAGGATTCGATTATGTTTCTATCCGGGGACGCCGGTACGGACTGTTCTCTGCAGAATTGAGAGTGCCTTTCATAAATACTCTTGCTCTGGATGCACCCCTCCCGATAACCTTCAGAAACGGAAGAGGAGTTCTTTTCATTGATCTTGGCTGTGCACTCAATGATATCAGCAGCTTCCATGGTGCTTCCACTGAAGGAGGCTATCATCTCGAGAATCTTAAAATGGGAATAGGGATTGGTTACAGAATTAATCTTGGTTATTTTATTCTGAAGCACGACATTGCCTGGAGAACCGATCTCCATAGTATTTCCCGAAGACCGGAAAATTATATCACTCTTGGGGCGGAGTTTTAGCAATATGGGAAGTGTTTGCTGTCAGGATTCAGAGAAATTAATTCAAATGTATATGATTCTTGAGCTAAAACCTGGAGGTGAACCGGTTTGAAAGTGCTTTTACTTTTGTTCTTTCTTACTGCCCTGGCCCGGGGCTGGATCTGTCCCGCTTGCGGAACAGAGAATTCAGGCGCATTCTGTACTCATTGTGATATTCCTGAACCTCCGGAGGGTATGGAATTCGTAGAAGCTTCTATAGTCATTATAGATGGAGAGGATGTTGAAGTAGGTCCATTCTTCATCGATTCGGAACCTGTCATCTGCAGAGATGTTTTATCATGGATTTCAAATGAGATTCATCACCTGCAGGAAGCACCCCTATATATTTCTGGCCAGGAAGAACTCCTGATGCCCGGGGAAGCCATGGGAGAGGAGTACACTAATATAGTTTTTGTCAGGTACTCTCCATGGGTCATCTATAAAGATATACAGGGATCTGTGACCGGCATCACGGTTCAGACCGGATGTTTTGATATTCCGGCTGCATCATTTACATGGCTGGCTGCAAGCCTCTATCTTCATGATAGAGGCAGCCGTCTTCCAAGCAGAGCTGAATTGACTGCCGCAGCTGAATCCGGGATTATTGGAATTGAAGATACCTGGGAAGTGCTTAATGCGTACTCTGATTTCATCTCCATGACCCTGTCCGGAATCCTTGGCATACTTCCTTCAAATCTTGCTATGTTCTCAGATAATCAGTCCCCTGCCGATCGTGTGATGTGGGAATGGACTCGAGATGCATGGGGTCAATCTCCAGGATCGCTTTCCGAATTGGAATCTCCGTATGCACTGATCTTCAAGCCGGTCATTCCCCCTGTTGCTGGAACCGCACTCAGGGGAAGCGGGTATTATAATGTGATATTCCGTGGAGTAGTGCCGATACTATGAATTGGAATGAATGAAACCAAACCGAAGGGAAAAACATGAAGTTTCTTTTGAATAGCCTTGCACTGGTTGTAATTGTTCTTTTAGCTGGTTGTGGCGGCCGTGAGGTAACCAGAACAGATCCGGGTACGGTAACAGATCTTAGTGGTTACTGGAACGAAACCGATGCCCATATGGTTGCCGATTCAATTGTTGACCAGTGTCTCGATGGCCGCTGGCTCACTTCATTCAGAGCCGGAGATCGTTCCAGAGAAGAACGGGCTCCTCAGCCGGTCGTAGTCGTAGGATCGATTTTCAATGAAAGTTCCGAGCACATTAATACAAACCTGTTTATGAATGAAATTGAAAGGGCTCTGCTCGAATCCGGAGAAGTACAGATTGCTGCTGGCGGAGCGAGCAGGGGTGAGGTCAGAGCTGAAAGATCGGATCAGAGCATTTTCTCCTCCCCTGAAACTGCAGCAGAGTATGGGCGTGAAATTGGCGCAGATTTTGTGATGACAGGGAATATCGGTTCAATTGTTGATGAAGAGGATAATACCAGGAGTATATATTACCAGGTCAGCATTGAACTGATTGATGTTGAAACCGCACTGAAGGCTTGGATGGGCAGCCTTGAGATAAAGAAAATGATTGAGTGGTAGAGCAGTTTTCTGCTATCATTCTGAAGCTCTGGAGCTGTTCTGAATTATGATAAAATCGATTATTTGTTCAGGCTTAATTCTGTTGTTTTCCGGATTGCTGGTTATTTCAGGATGCGCTACTGATTATACCCGGGAAATGAAACCGGTAAGAACAGATCTTCGAAATGAAAGGCCGGACCTCGCTCTTCAGGAATTCAGAGAGGCTTTTCAGGATTCTACCGGCAAGAACAGACTGCTGTATCTGATGGAGTTTGGCAATCTTCTCAGACTCTCACATGAGTACACTGACGCGGAGGCTGTGCTTCTTCAAGCTGACCGTCTCAGTGATCAGCAGAGGGGTATTGAACTGGGGCAGGAAGCAGGCGCGTTTCTCAGCAGTGATCTTGCTCTGGAATACCGGGGAGCTGATTACGAGAAAGTACTCATAAATTACTGTCTGGCTGCATCATATGCCTCTGAAAACAACATGGAAGATGCTCTGGTTGAATGCCGCGCCGTTAATAACAAACTTCGTGCTTTCAATCTTGATTATGAAAGAAACAGGAACAGATACAGTGATGATGCGTTTATCCGCTATTTGATGGGCATCCTCTTCGAGAAATCAGGCGATCTCAATAATGCGTTAATAGCATACAGAAACAGTGCGGCTGTTTATGATTCGTCATATGCGGCAGAATACGGTATTCCTGCCCCTCGGAGAGTCAAGTCAGATATCCTCAGATTATCAAGCGAACTGGGGATGGAATCGGTATTTCAGAATTATCGGAATCAATGGCCTGAAATTGATGGCTGGCAGGATCAGGGTCCCGATGCATCTCACGGAGAGATTGTCGTGATTCTTGAAGCCGGCCTGATTCCTACCAGGGTAGAGAGGTCATATACCTTTGTCTTTGACGACAGGGTTTACAGACTGGCTCTCCCCGGTATAGCATCTTTCGAGCAGAAGACTCTTTCAGTTGTTCTGTCTTCCGGCAGCCGCCAGTCAAACGGTTTTCTTGCTGAGGATCTTGCCGCAATTGCGCTCAAGAATCTGGAAGACCAGGCTGGCCGGAACATTGTCCGATCCGTTGCGCGGCTGGCGATAAAGGCAGGAGTTGCTGAAGCAGGCGAACAGATTGTAGAAGAACTCACCTCTGAAAACAGTACAGTATCTAATATTGCGGGGCTTCTTCTAAGTATTGCAGGCGCTGCTGCTGAACGAGCTGATCTAAGGGCATGGCTGACCCTCCCGGAGCAGATTTATATAGCTCGACTTACCCTTCCTGCAGGTTCTCACCCTTTATCAGTTGAAGTGAACGGGAGAATCATTTTCACAGATGATGCCGTATCAGTTGTTTCGGGCTCCATCAACCTGTACTTCCTCAGAGAGAGCTGGATCCCATGACCAGGACTGAACTCGCATCAATAATTGATCACACTCTCCTCAGACCGGATGCAGGTACATTCGATATTGAGACAATCTGCGCTGAATCTATTGAATACGGATTTGCATCAGTGTGTATTAACCCCATCTGGATATCCTGCGCGAATGCAATTCTGAGTGAGGCCAGACCATTCGTTTGTTCTGTCGTAGGTTTCCCTCTGGGGGCAACTAATTGCATGGTTGAGGAAACTGCTGGAGCAGTTGAGAACGGCGCTGGGGAAATTGATATGGTCATGCCTGCCGGATATCTGAAGAATGGAGATACTCTGAAAGTTGCTGAATTCATCCGGGGTGTAGTGAATGCTGCTTCCGGAAGACCGGTTAAAGTAATTATTGAAACTTGCCTGCTTACAGACCATGAAAAAATACTTGCCTGCAATATTGCAGCGGATAATGGAGCAGCGTGGGTGAAGACCTCTACCGGTTTTGGCAGTGCAGGGGCAAAAGCAGAGGACGTTGCACTGATGCATGAAGCTGTTAAAGGTAGAATCGGAGTAAAAGCATCAGGCGGGATAAGAACACTGCTTGACGCCTTGTCAATGATAAGTGCCGGTGCCGGAAGGCTTGGATGCAGCAGGAGTATTGATATTGTGGAAGCTCTTGATTTCTGATCTGTTTAATGAAAACCGTATAGCAGTGCAGGCAACTGGAGGGGTCAGCCAGTTGCCTGCTTATTTCCTGGACACAGGATTATTCTCAATTGCCGATCAGGGAGGGGATCAGACCGGCCATGTGATGAGAATGAAAAGCGGAATAGTCAGTCCTCCGAGAACCACCATTAACCAGCTTTTCAGTCCAGGCTTAATCACTAATTTTCTCCTCAATTTTTTAACTAGTACACAATAAGTAAGCAAGACTCTTACCAATTAGAGAGAATATGGCAATCAAAGAGGATCTGAATCTCCGACAGCTTGAAGCGGTCAATTATATGGATGGACCTCTGCTGGTTCTTGCAGGTGCAGGAAGCGGCAAGACAAGGGTGCTTACGGAAAAAATAGCAAGGATCATAGAAACTGATTATTCGGCGCCGTGGGAAATTCTGGCTATGACTTTTACAAATAAAGCAGCAGGCGAAATGAAGAAGAGGATAGAAGTACTCCTACCGGGAAAAAGCTTCAGAATTCGTATGGGTACATTTCATTCGATCTGTGCCTGGATTCTTCGCAGAGAGGCTCATCATCTGGGTTATAATGAGAATTATTCTATTTATGATGCTGATGATCAAAGAACCCTTCTTAGGATAATACTAAAGAATTCAGAATTTAAAACGAAGATAACGCCAGGATTGGCAAAGGGGTACATATCCCGAAGTAAAAACAGCGGAATAACTCCGGAAGATGCTGTGCTACAGGTTGTGAACCAGAGAGAAGTCGATCTGGCAGAAGTATACATGAAGTATCAGGAACGTCTGAAAACATCAGGAGCATTCGATTTTGACGATTTATTGACAGGTGTTCTTAAGATATTTCGTCAAGAAATTGACACTAGAGACCGATACTCCTCAATGTTTTCCTACATTCTGGTGGATGAATATCAGGATACAAATAAAGTGCAGCATGAACTCCTGATCGAATTGACAGCGAATGATACCGGTGTATGCGTTGTAGGAGATGATGACCAGTCCATATACGCATGGAGAGGGGCTTGCGTTGAGAATATTCTGCAGTTTTCAAATGATTTTCCCGGCACGAAAATCATAAGATTGGAAGAAAACTACAGATCAACGGGAAATATCCTCCGTGGAGCATCCGCTCTTGTCAGGCACAACCTCAAAAGGCATGACAAGACATTATGGACCAGGAAGGATGCAGGATGTCCGATAAGAATCAAAGCTCTCTCTAATGATGCTGAAGAAGCCGAATGGGTTCTTCAGGAAATAGAGGGAATACTTGAAGCCGGTTCATGCCACGAGGATTCCATAGCTGTACTCTACAGAACTAATGCTCAATCACGACAGTTTGAAACAGCGTGCAGGAAACACAGAATAAATTACGAGGTTGTCGGTTCACAGAGGTTCTATGAGCGCATGGAAATAAAGGACATGATAGCATATCTCAGAATCCTTCTTAATCGAAATGACCGTCTCAGCCTTCAGAGAATCATCAACCGTCCCTCAAGGGGGATGGGAAAAAAAGGGGTCTCATCCTTTTTTACCTGTATCGATTCTACCGGCATGGATCCAATAGAAGCCATGCTTATCTCTGATAATATAAGCGGGATCACTTCCAGAGCTCGGGCCGGTCTGAAGAAACTGGGTGAATGGTTCACGCTCGCGGAAGAAGATATCCGTGCCGGTGTCTCTGCGTCCAGAATAGTGGAAAGCCTGCTTGAGAACGTTGGCATCGCGAAACAGTATGATTCCGGCGATATCATTGACTTATCAAGGCTGGAGAATATTGCCGAGTTCAGAAAAAGCGTTGCCGAGTACGACAGTTCCGTTTCGGCAGGAGGTCTGCCGGGATTCATGACCGAGATAAGTCTGGCTACGACAGTTGACGAATATGAAGGAGAAGAGAGCGGGAAAATTGCTCTGATGACGCTTCACTGCGCAAAGGGGCTGGAATTCAGCACGGTTTTCATAGCGGGACTTGAGGAAGGAATGCTCCCGTTTATAAGGCCCGGCGAATATGCTCCTGGTGATATGGAGGAGGAGAGAAGACTTCTTTACGTGGGTATGACCAGGGCAAAGGAACGATTGATACTGACCTATGCCATTAATAGAAGAAGACCAGGAGTAAGGCAATCCGGACCTTCCAGGTTCATTTATGAGATCATCAGTGGAGAAGACAGGTTCCACTCTTCCGCAGGGGCTGCAATCGGCAAAACTGCTGAAACCTCTTCCAGCACCGATGAGGGAACCATATCCTATAGCAGAGGTAATCTTATCAGGCATCCCAGATATGGCAGGGGACTTGTCCGAAAGGCTGTGAGGAAGGGTTCCGAGTGGCAGATCACAGTTGATTTCGGATTTGACGAACCAAAGACTCTGGTTACAGGATATGTACCAATTCCGATATTGAAGATAAAGGGATCAATGACAGATCTATGAAAGGGTCAAACCTTGTATTTTGACATTTGCTACAGATTACAGGAGATATTTAATATTAATATAGCGCATTTCATAGCTACAAAAGTGAATTATTATGCCTCCGGTAATTGATTTTGAAAAAGCATGGTTGCTGAAACTGAATGATGTGATTGATTCCAGTGCAGGGGAGGATATTCTTCAGAAAGAGATCGAAATTGAAGTCATCGAGAGTCTTTTTGCCGGAAGTGATGTATGCAGAATAGCCATATACCTTCCTGAATGGTAATGCTGTAGATGAAAGCATTTATAGTATGAATGGAATCAGTTAATGAAGGTAAACGTCAAAATACAAGGTTTGACCCCAATTGCGGGGCGAGTAAGGCTTGATGTTCTGGAGATGATACGGGCAGCTGGCAGCGGGCATCCCGGGGGATCCTTTTCCGCGGTTGAGATTCTTGTTGAACTCTACTGGAGAATTATGAGAATACGTCCGGAAGAGCCGGATTGGGAAGACAGAGACAGGTTCATTCTATCCAAAGGCCATGCCTGCCCGGCATTGTATTCCGTACTTGCCAGAAGGGGTTACTTTGATCCTGCCGAACTGTTAACACTCAGGAAATTCAATTCAAGACTCCAGGGGCATCCTGACATGAATAAACTGCCCGGACTGGATGCCTCCACAGGCAGCCTCGGTCAGGGTCTTTCGCTTGCATGCGGCATTTCTCACGGGATCCGACTTAATTCCAGAGACAGTCGCGTTTACTGCCTTCTCGGTGATGGAGAGATTCAGGAGGGAAATATCTGGGAAGCGGCAATGTCCGCGTTTCACTACGATCTAAAAGATCTTACAGTAATTGTTGATCGGAACCTCGTTCAGCTGGATGGACATGTATCTGATGTCATGGAGATCGAGCCTCTTGTAGACAAATGGCTCGCATTCGGATGGGATGTAATCGTTGCTGATGGTCACAGTTTTATTTCCCTTGAAAAAGCATTCGAGCATTGCGAGAAAACCGAATTTCCATCGGTTATCATCGCGAATACCGTTAAAGGTAAAGGCGTATCCTTCATGGAAAATACCTGTATCTGGCACGGAAAGTGTCCGGATGAACGTGAATACACCCTTGCGGTGGGGGAGATTCAGGGAGAGCTTTCATGAAAAATCTCAGACCAACAAGAGAAGGTTACGTTGAAGGAATCCTTCAGGCAGGCAGAGAGAACGATCGAGTTGTGGTAATTGAAGGAGATGTCTCAAGGTCAATCGGAAGCGCATCGTTTGAAAAGGAATTTCCTGACAGGTTTTTCAATCTTGGAGTCAGCGAACAGGACATGCTCGGAGAGGCGGCAGGACTCGCACTGACGGGATTCATCCCATTCGTTGGCACATACGGCGTTTTCGTTGCCGGAAGAGCATGGGATCAGATACGAACGAGCATCTGCTACATGAATTTGAACGTAAAGATCGCAGGCGCTCACGGAGGAGTAAGTGTTGGTCCTGATGGAGCCACACATCAGGCTCTTGAGGATGTTGCTCTGATGCGTGTGCTTCCCAATATGCATGTGCTTGTGCCTGCTGACGCGAATCAGACCCGTGCAGCGGTACTGACTTCCATGAATACGGCCGGTCCGGTTTACATTCGCTTCGGGAGGAATCCTGTTCCACAGATATATCCTGTTGACGAATCAGTCGAAATCGGGAAGGGGCATCTTCTGGAGGATGGAAGTGACATAACTCTGGTCGCGTGCGGAGCCATGGTCAGCCTGGCACTTACAGCACGAAAGTTCCTGTCGAAACGTGGAATTTCAGCTGGAGTTATCGATATGGTATCTGTTAAACCGCTGGATCGGAAGCTTCTGATCGAGCAGGTTCAAAAAACCGGAGCAGTTGTGGTTGCGGAAGATCACCAGGCAATCGGAGGGCTGTTTGGAGCCGTTGCCGAAACACTCTCGGTGCAATATCCTGTTCCTGCAGGCGTTGTGGCTGTAAGAGACAGTTTCGGAACAAGCGGTACTCCTGCTGAAGTGAGAGAGAAGTATAAACTCACAGCTGAGACGATAGTATTTGAAGCTGAGAGATTGATGGAATAGATTGGTTTCTTATTGACTTGAAATACCCTCATCTGTAGTATGTATCATGCTTGGTGGTATGTAATTTTATTACCATCATTGAAGGGAAACAGGAGGAATTGAATGGCACGAATACTCATCTGTGATCCGGTTGCTGAAGATGCTCTTGAAGCAATCCGGAAAGGCGGACACGAGGTTGTCGAGAAAACCGATATGACACCTGAAGAACTGCTGGAAACCGCCCCGGCATTTGATGCGCTTGTTATTAGAAGCGCAACAAAGGTCAGGAAGCCCGTACTTGAGAAAGGGGCTGCGGGAAATCTGAAACTTGTTGTTCGCGGTGGTGTTGGTCTCGACAATGTTGATCTTGATGCAGCAGCTGATCTCGGTATTGCCGTAAGAAATACACCCTCGGCAAGCAGCGTCGCCGTTGCTGAGCTTGCGCTGGCGCATATGCTCGCATGCAGCCGCTTTCTCGGACCGGCAAACTGCACAATGAAGCAGGGTGAATGGAACAAGAAATCTTACGGTAAGGGAAAGGAACTCTGGCACTCTACACTCGGTCTGATCGGCTTTGGCAGAATCTCTCAGGAAGTCGCCAAACGGGCAAAGGGATTCGAGATGAATGTAATTTTCTTCGATCCGTACATAGACAGCGCGGACGGAATAGAGGCAAGGAAAGTTGATCTTGAGACACTGTGCAGAGAATCCGATTTTATAAGTCTTCATATTCCTCACAATGAAGAAACTCATTACCTTCTTGATACGAAGCAATTCGATATGATGAAGGACGGCGTCGTTATAGTGAATTGTGCCAGAGGCGGAACAATCAATGAAACATCTCTTCTTGAAGTTCTCAACTCGGGGAAGGTTTTTGCCGCTGGAATTGATGTTTTCGAGGAGGAACCCGCCAAAGGCAACCCTCTTGTCGAGCATGGAAACACAGTTGCTACACCGCATATAGGGGCCGGAACTTCGGCCGCGAAGAAACGTGTAGGAGCTGAAGTAGCTCGAGAAATAAACGAATTTTTCGAATAGAACACTGTTGAACACTAAAGTGAAAGGTGGATCCATGCGGATTAACTGGATAGGTATTCCAGCCGCTCTGATTCTCCTTATGATCCCTTCACTGTCCGTGGCTCAGGATAGTGTCGAAAATTTGACACCAACTGATGATACCGTTTCAGAAATGGTGACAGAGGATGTTGCAGATGAGAAAATTGAAACTCAGCCTGCAGCAGGAGAACCGCTGCTGGAAACTGATCCCGGGTTAGATATACCAGGCATGATTACAGTTCAGGACAAACCCAACAATGCTGGAGACCAGTTTATTGTTACGTTTGAACCTGCTGTAAACCCTGAAGGTATTCAATGTTACAATGTCTACAGACGAGTAGTCAGCGAGGAAAGCGAAAATGCCTGGGATTTAGTCAAGGTAATTCCTGTTGATAAGCCGACGGAGTTTATAGACGGATACGACCCTGAATACCCGATAGAACCGGGAATCCTGTATGAATACAGAATCGCTTCTGTATCTTTGGAAGATACTGAGTTTTTCGGCCCGGTTTTTGGGGCAATGATAGTAGCGAAAGGTGAATGGTTTCATACCGGCAAAGTCAAAGTGCTGATCGCCGGCGTTCTGTTCATCGGTTTGATTTTCTACTATTTCGGTAAAGCTCAGAGAGGCGCAAAAATGTACCTCAGACCGATCTCCGGCATCGAGGCCATCGATGAAGCTATTGGAAGAGCAACCGAGATGGGGAAACCGATTCTCTATGTCCCCGGAATTTCTACCATTTCTGATGTAGCGACAATTGCCAGCCTTACAATTCTTGGAAGGGTCGCGAGAAAAATCGCTGATTATCAGACTCGAATAATAGTCCCGAATTATGATCCGATTGTATACACTGTTGCAGAAGAGGTTGTGAAACAGGCGTATCTTGAAGCCGGACGTCCGGACTCTTACGATCAGGATTCGGTTTTCTTTCTGACACAGAGTCAGTTCGCGTATGTTGCAGGTGTAAATGGAATTATGATGCGTGACAGACCAGCGACAAACTTCTACCTCGGTATGTTTTACGCTGAGTCTCTCATACTTGCTGAAACCGGCTCACTTTCCGGAGCGATACAGATTGCCGGAACCGATGCCGTGACCCAGCTGCCTTTCTTCATCACTACATGCGATTACACTTTAATTGGTGAGGAACTATATGCTGCCAGTGCTTATCTTGGACATGAACCCAAGCAGATAGGAGCGGTTAAGGGACAGGATGCATGCAAGGCTATTGTCATGAGTTTGATAACGCTTGCGCTGGTTCTTGGAGTTCTTGATCTTGTTGCAGATACTCACACACTGGACTGGTTTCGTAATCTGGTAACCGTGTCCATTGTTGAATAAGCCCACCGGGAAGGAGAAAGAACAGTGAAAAGAACTGTTCCACTTATGATCGTGATGGTGGGCGGAATACTGATGATGCTTCAGTATTTCATTCCACATCAATACTCTCAGGTGATTTTCAATAATTATCTTGAGTGGGCTCCAATTGTGGGAGCTTTCGCTTTGATACTTGGTGTCGGCAGCCTTACACGCCTGCATACGCATAAAATACGCAGGAAGGCCAAAAACTGGCAGTACAGCTGGGCTGTGCTGATACCTCTGTTCGGAATGCCTCTCTTCGGTTTGATAATACCTCAATCGCTTGGCGGCGGATCGGACGTGCATGGAGTTCACGATTTTCTTTTCATGCATATTCAGGTACCGATTCAATCCACGATGTTCAGCCTTCTTGCTTTCTACATCGCAAGCGCCGCTTTCAGGGCTTTCAGAGCAAAGTCAGCACTGGCAACCATACTGCTTCTTGCCGCAGTGATTGTAATGCTGGGTCAGGTTCCGATCGGGGATGTTTTTGGAAGATGGCTTCCGAACACCGGTTTGTGGATACTCCGTTATCCCAACCTTGCTGCCAAGCGCGCGATCATGCTGGGGGTCGGGTTCGGAATGCTGGCAACCAACCTTAAAATCATATTCGGCGTCGAGCGTAACTGGCTCGGCGGAGCAGGGAAGTAGGTGAGCGCTGTGAATATCTGGGAAAAGATGCTGAACGTTGACAGACGCTGGATCTTCCTTGGCATAGGAATAGTGTCGATCGTTCCATTCCTCATCGGATTCGGAATGCCTATAACTACGACGACAGAGGTTGAGGGTATTTTTAATTATATGAATGAACTCGGGCCGGATGACGCCATCTTCATTGGATTCGATTTTGCGCCGGGAACTCAGGCTGAGAATATGCCGATGGCCGTAGCTGTCATGAGGCACGCATTTCATAATCACACTTCTGTGTTCATGACTGCGTATGTGCCGCTTGGTAAGGGAATGGCTGTTTCAGCTCTTGATTACGTCACAAATCCCAAGACGGATGGCTACTATGAGAGAGTTCTTTTTGAGGACTGGGCGGATTACCGCGAGGCCGGTATTACAAAAAAGGACGAACTTACAGCTGCCTGGGAAAGTGACGGAAACGTGCTTTCGGAAGGCGCTGTAGGATGGGTCTTCGAGGGAAGGGATTATGTTTTGCTGGGATACCTTCCTCTGTTTCACCTTGTAATACTTGGAATGACGGGTTCCATAGAAACACAGTTCCCTGTGGATTACCATGGTAATTCAATAGGGGAAATGCCCATATTGATGGAACATAAAAGCCTTCGCGATGTGGATCTTGCGGTTACTACTTCCGGGTCATCCGCCTGCGTGGCATGGATAACCTATGCAAGAGAGAAGATAGGGCTTCCAATTGCTTTCGGAGTAACAGGTGTTATGGCAACTGATTACTTCCCATACATACAGTCCGGTCAGATAGTCGGTCAGATGGGTGGTCTTCGAGGGGCTGCGGAATACGAAGTGCTGCTCAAGGAGAACGGGATAACAGAGACAACTGATAAAGCGTTTACAGGTATGGATGTGCAGTCAGCTTCGCATATATTCATAATCCTGTTGATTGTTATGGGTAATATCGCGTTTTTTGCCGGCGGGTTTCACAAACAGACCAGGCTCAAGGGAAGGAGGTAGAAGATGTATGATACAATAGGAATCTGGGTAGGCGCTTTCTTCACACTTGCCATTTACTCATTCCTCTACAAGGAGAACCCTGTCTATCGCCTTGCTGAACACCTGGTTGTCGGTATCTCTCTGGGGTACACGATGGTTCTGATCTGTAATACTGTCATACTTCCTAAACTTCTTGTACCGCTATTCGCCGGCAATCACTGGATACTTATTATTCCGGGTTTGCTCGGTTTGCTGTACATTACCAGGTTCATCCCCAGTATTGCATGGCTTTCAAGATACCCCATCGCTTTTATTATGGGTACCGGAATGGGAATTGGATTTCCGCTCACAATGAAGGCATATGTTCTTCGCCAGCTTGAAGCTGCCATGATTCCTCTATATGCATCTGGAATGCCGTGGTACGAGGTCTTCGGGAATATCGTGATGATATTCGGAACCCTTGCGGCCCTTATCTACTTCTTTTTCTCCAAGCCGCACAAAGGGCTTTTCTTCGGCACGGGTTCGAAGGTTGGTATCTGGGTTATCATGCTCGGTTTCGGAGCCACTTTCGGTTTCACCGTCATGGGTCGTATCAGCCTTCTGATCGGCAGAATTCAGTATCTGCTTGGAGACTGGCTGCATGTAATTGAATAGCCATATAGGGGACACGCAACTCTATGCGTGTCCCCAACATCGTCTAACGGGGACATGCAACTCTCTGCGTGTCCCCGCTCCATGACATTCTTGAAGGATTCTCTCGACCGCCTCTATCTCCGTCTTAACAGAAGAGAATTCGTCCACCCCGATCCTCTTGAATACCTCTATCGATATCCTGATATTCGTGACAGAGAAATTGCTGGACTTGTGGCATCGGGACTGGCATACGGAAGAGTTTCACAGATACTGAAAGCCGCTGGCTCTGTTCTTGATGAACTTGGAACTTCACCATCCCTGTTTCTTGGCAAGACATCTCTTGAAACGCTTCAGAATCTTTTCAGTGATTTCAGATACCGCTTTACGAAGGGGACGGAAATTGCATGTATCCTTAAAACAGTCTCCGAACTGCAGGTTGAATATGGAGGCCTGGGTAATCTGCTGATTCAGGAAGTTTCATTCAGGGGATATGTCGAAGCTCTGAATCTGATGATCAGTACTATTATGGATAGAGCCGGCTTGAGTACTTCGAGCATGTTATCACTCCCTTCAAAGGGAAGCGCCTGCAAAAGACTGAATCTCTGGATGAGGTGGATGATTCGCAGCGATGATGTTGATCCCGGAGGATGGAACGGTATTGAGCCTTCCGTGCTGTATGTCCCGCTTGATACTCATATGTTCAGAGCATCGAGACTCCTTGGATTCACTTCAAGACGGACGGCTGACTGGAGGGCGGTGGAGGAAATCACTGAAGGGTTCAGAACCCTGTGCCCGGATGATCCTGTGAAATATGATTTCTCTCTGACACGTTTCGGGATAAGGGATAATCTTGATATGGATGGTCTTCTGAAAGAACTGGAATCCTGAGGTATTTCAGGAACTTGAAAAGCTTGACCTTTTGAATCCGTTTTCGTAAATTGGCTCTTCCGGTGCCGGGGTAGCTCAGTTGGTAGAGCAACGGACTGAAAATCCGTGTGTCGACAGTTCGATTCTGTCCCCCGGCAC
>DAOWNO010000214.1 GCA_030642525.1 Candidatus Aegiribacteria sp. | reverse complement strand
CGACTGGTTTATCACCACCAGGAAAATGGGAAGGATTATCTGGCATTTCATGACCCGTGCTTCCCACTTCGTTGGGTAAGGCTCCCATCGTAAAACTGCCTGGTGGGATAACAGCAAATTGTATATCGTGTGGACCTGGAGACGAATCCTCAATCGAGAATAATCCTGAATACCCAATGAACCCATTCGTTCCGGTAAACTTCCTATTTCCTGTCTTCAACCAGCTTTTTCAAGGATCTGTCCCAGGTTTTCTCCGCTTCGGGGGAGAACATACACCCCGTGAATTCTCCCAGTCTTCTGTGGTATGCTATACACTCCCTGCAGTTCCCATGCCTCGGGCATCCGGGATAAGTGCAGGGGCAGTTCTCGTTTCTGTCGGCCACTGTGTTCCACCCCTTTGGATCCGCAATTTCATTATGCTACTAACTTCTGAATGCTGACTGTATCAGATGTATACAGTCATCACTGAAAGAGGACAATGCCATGATTGAAGCGGTGATATTTGATCTGGACGGGACGCTTCTCTATACGCTGGAGGATATCTGCGATGTAGTGAACAGTGTCCTTGAATCCAACGGGATGCCCGGCAAAACTATTGATGACGTGAAATTAGCGGTAGGACGGGGGATTGAAGAGCTTGTGCGGAAGGTTATACCCGCAGGCAATGTAACAGGTGAAACAGTTGATGAGCTTTCAAATCAGATAAGAAAGCTCTACCTTGAACAGGGATCTTTCAAAACCCGGCCCTACGCTGGGATAACTGACCTGCTGGAAAGACTCCACGCTGAGCGCGTACCGATGGCAGTTCTCACGAACAAGCATCAGCTTTCCGCGGAAAGACAGGTTGAGAAATACTTCGGCGGGATTAACTTTGCCGTTGTCAGTGGCGCAAAACAGGGGTATCCACTGAAACCATCAATGGAAGTGGTCGCCCCGGTACTTGAGAAACTTGGGACTCTGCCCGGGGATACTCTGATGGTCGGTGACAGCGATGTGGATATGAGTACAGCATTAAATGCAGGAATGATCGCTGTTGGGGTATCATGGGGATTCAGGGATGTATCTCTTCTGCTGGATCACGGTGCTGAATTTATTGTAGAGAACCCGATGGAAATTGTAAACCTATTAGGGTCAGGCCTCATCGAAGCCTGACCCCAACTGGTAATCTATATTCCGATATAGGACCCAAGCTTCACAAAGGGACCGGAGAAATCAAGCTCGTAGTCGTCCGCTTCTTCATCACTGATTTTTATATTGTTCATTCTATATCCACCTTCAAGACCGAACATTAGCGGAAGGCAGCCCAGCTTGAACGTTGATTCCTGGTCCAGCCTCAGAGAAGCCACGAAACCAAGCCCGCTGCCGCTTCCGGAAGTGGCAGTATTCGGAGAATCAAGCTTTCGTGTGGCAAAAGTATATATCGGACCCGCACCTGCGGATATCGACATTCCTGGCGTCCGGCTGAGAACATAGTAAGCTTGAGCTTCTATGGAAATTGCCTGATCATTCAGTTCGATTACATCATCCTCAGCACCCCCGGAAAACAGACCGAGAGTAAAGATGATCATAAACAGATTCTGCATTGCATTGTAGCCCTCAGAGTAACCTCCACTGAAATTAGTGCCACCGAAACTTCCTCTTATCCTGAATTTTTCGCTTACATCTCCGAGAACTTCGACAGACCCTCCCAAGGCTGTACTGCCAAGTTCAAAATCCAGTCCCGCAGCTGTGTTCATGTCAGCGAAATCCTTTTCACTCTGCATGGATGGAAAAGAAGCGTTGAATGTGAAACCTATCCTGAATCCCGGAGAAAAGGAATCGTTATCGCCACCGGACGGCTGCCCGATCATGCATAGGAGTAACATTAGAAGTGTCATTTGTACACCTCATACATCTGAGTCTCGATTACATCGTCATCGAGTACGATCCTTATGTAATAGAGCCCGTCAGGAACCCGGACAGCGCTGGAGTCCAGAAGATCCCACGATGATGAATGACTGCCGGAGGATTGTGTACTATCCGTCAGAAGAGTTCGTATGTTGTTCATGTAGCAGTTCAGAACGATCAGATCAACTCCACCTTCATTTGGAAGATCGTATATAAAGGTGAATTCGTCAGTTACCTGCTGAAACGGGTAGGTGCTGTCGTTGCAGCCTGCGAATATCAGCAGAGAAGCAGGCAGTAGAAACAGTAGAAATTTTCCCATTATTCCCCCCACATTAAGTACATTTCATTGACACCTGACTATAATATGCACTTAAGGGAGGTATTCTATGCAATCCTGTGCCCAATGGCTGCGAAGCAATCTGAGTAGTCTTCATGACATCAGCGATGAGGAGATGAACGCGGCTGGAGAAAGACCTTCGGAAGATGTTTACGCCCGACTGGATAAAGTCAATTCCCTGGTCGTACATCACTCAGCAACGTCAACAGGAAATTCCAGGGTTTTCAGGGCTCTGCACAGGGCTGTTAACGGCTGGGATGATGTAGGGTACCATTTTGTAATAGGTAACGGTACTCTCTCCAAAGATGGAGAGATAGAGTCCGGGAGACCCGCCTGGGCAGTGGGAGCTCACGCCAGAGAGCATAACAGGGATACCATCGGGATCTGTCTGGTCGGGAATTTTTGTCAAACATCGCCAACCCGTAAGCAGATGGTTTCACTGACGGATCTGCTGAAAAAACTGATGGAGGATTTCTCTCTCACCAGGTCAGATATACTGCTTCACAGAGATGTACCCGGTTGCAGAACTGAATGCCCCGGAGACAACCTTACCGCAGAGGAAATTGTAGACGCGCTTTCTTAGAGTTCCTGCGCGTTTCAGGGCTTGCCAGTAAGCCTTCTGTTTTGTATATCAGCGTACTCTGGAAAGGATTCACTTAATATGATTGCTATTTTAACTATTGTACATTTTGTTATCTGCATTCTACTTGTTGCTGTCGTACTGCTGCAGAAATCCAAAGGAGACGGTCTTTCCGGCGCTTTTGGCGGCGGTGGTGCTCTGACGGCTTCATTTGGAAACCGCGGTGCTGCAACTATGCTGTCAAAGGCAACATCGATTCTAGCTGTGCTGTTTATGGCAACCTCGTTTCTTCTGGCGATATTCTAGCTTCAAAGATCAGTGCCGGGGTGGTGGAATTGGCAGACACGCTAGGTTAAGGACCTAGTGGGCAAATAGCCTGTACGGGTTCAAGTCCCGTCCCCGGTACCAATGATGAGAAGACCGCTGAATTCATGCAGCGGTCTTCTCAATTATTCAATCAATTGTAAACATTCCTTGACTCTGAAGTATTGACAGTGAGAAAGCTTCAGAGTTAATTTCAGAGTATGAAACTCATTGAAATACTGAAATCAAACGAGAGTAAAATCCTGGAGTTCAAAAGAGATCTCTCTTCTCCGGAGGGAATTCTAAGAACAGTAGTAGCATTTGCAAATACTTCCGGTGGTACTTTGCTTATTGGCGTCGAAGACAGAACCCGAAATGTATGTGGAGTGAAAGATCCGCTTGAAGGGGAAATCCGTCTGACTAATCTGATTGTTGATCGGGTCTACCCTCGAATCATGCCGGACATAGAGATTCTACCATGGCGGAGCACACATGTACTTCTGGTTAGAATTCCGATGAGTTCGCAGCGACCGCATGCACTTCTATCAAGCGGCGATAGAAAAGATGTATTTGTGCGGGTCGGTTCAACTAATCGTAAAGCGGATGAAAATCTTATTGCGGAATTGTCCCGATCTGTCTTGCCAAAGGGGTATGATGAAGAACCCATGTCCGATTTGAGCTCGGAAGACATAGACTTCCGAGTAGCTTCCGAGTTGTTTGAGCATATACGCAAACTCAGCAAGAAGGATCTACTGAGCCTTAATCTTATGACTTCTTATCAGGGGAATACAGTCCCGACGGTAGGGGGGATTCTATTGTTCGGTGGAGAACGACTTAAATATTTTCCCGATGCCTGGATACAAGTAGGTCGATTCGCAGGCAGATCCAGAAGCAGGATTGTTGATCAGAGAAGACTCTCCTCTGATTTGGTCAATGCAATTGCAGAAGCGATGGAGTTTGTTAAGAAACACTCATTATTCGGTGCGGAAATAGAGGACCTTCACCGATTCGACAGATGGAGCATCCCGATTGTTGCAGTAAGGGAGGCTTTGATCAACGCAGTCGTACATGCGGATTATTCTCAACAGGGTGCACCTATCCGTGTTTCAATTTTCCAGGACCGGATTGAAATAGAAAACCCGGGATTATTACCCTTTGGTCTTACAATAGAGGATTTGCGGAATGGTGTTTCAAAACTACGGAATAGAGTGATTGGAAGAGTTTTTCATATTCTGGGGCTAATCGAGCAATGGGGCAGTGGTATTGGG
>DAOWNO010000022.1 GCA_030642525.1 Candidatus Aegiribacteria sp. | reverse complement strand
GTCGCCTCTTGCAAGAGATGCCACTTCAGTGCCGTATAGTGTAAGACCATGCCATGCGCCTCCGCTGGCATCCATGATAACCGCGTAAGCTGCTGAGCTGGAGTAGTACTCGTCTCCTCCTGCTACAACTATACCTGTGACACTGACAGTCTGACCATCAAAGGGCGAGGATGACTGCTGTCCCTGGATCTCGTAGCAGGTGTAGACATCACTGCCACTGTTGATGGTTATATCATTGTTGTCGCGGGGCATGATGCGCCATTGGTCATATTCATAGAAAAGAGGACCCTGAACATCAACTGTGTCACCAACTGACGGCTCGGTGAAGTCACCTCTGTTGCCCATATAGCAGCTGCCGCTGCCGTCGTTGATCTCGTAGCTGTATTCTTCCTGTGAAAGTACGATTGCGTCGTTCACAGAAACGACAACACCTTCGTACTGCTCTTCGCAGACCTGAGCAGTTGTGAGTTCGATTGCATAAGGAAGGATATGGCCGTTTGAGATAATCTGAACATCGGAAAGAAAAGTGAGTTCAGTTAAACCATAATACTCCGAAACGGTTCCGGATATTGTAATGCTATCGCCCCTTGCAAGGGAAGCGGAACTGTCTCCGTAGAGAACAAGCCCGCTCCAGGGCCCTCCATTAGCATCCGCCAAAACAGCATAGCCACCGTAGAATTCATCTCCGCCTGCAGTTACAATTCCTGTTACTGATACGATCTGATCTGCATATGGAGAAGATGACTGCTGACCCTGGATCTGGTAGCATGTCAGATAATCCCCGGTGCTGCCGGAATCGGGGATAACAACCTGGACCTCGTTGCTCCATGCTGTATTATCGTCGTCATTCTCTGTTTCCAATGCGTAATAATAGGTTTCGCCCCAATCAAGACCGGTATCAATAAAAGTTGTATCCGATTCGTCGGATGCGGTTCTCACGGGACTTGATGGAGGATTTTCGGAGATACCTGAAGTAATTGACCTGTAAAGGTTGTACTCGGAGAAGTCTTCATCAGGACACATTGTCCAGGAAGTTGATACGGAATTGCTGGTTCCCGTACTGGCTGAAAGAATGGATGCGGTAGGATTTTCGCCTGGTCCGGCCGGGCTCTCGTCATCGCCGCAAGAGACTGTAAGAATGAATGCTGTAAGCATTATCAGAGGTACAATCCATTTTAGATTCTTCATTGATATTATTGCTCCTTTCAAAAGTTCTTTTATTATCCATAAGTAAAACCCTGATTTATGATTCAAGCTGCTTCCTGATGAGTTTCAGGGCCAGATCCCTCAGTTCAGGATCGGATTCATCAATATCAAAATTTATCGATAATCTGATAACAGGCAAGGAATCCGTTGAAACTGCCTTTTGAGTAACAGGTTTCGCTTTCGAGTATTTTGCAGCTGGTATCTTTCCACTCACTTTAGGCTTCTTTTCAGGTTTTTTCCGTTCAATTGCAGGCTTTTCGGAAAATTCCGCAAGATCACAGAGGACTTTGAAAGAAAGAATCATATAAGCAGCATCAGGGTCGGATGCATCTGTGCTGGATCTGAAAAACTCCATCAGAACGGAGCCCTCTTCAGTTATAGCCTGGGGATGAGCCTTGAAGAGAGTGCTGTATGCGGCTTTAACTGCTTTGCCGAGTAAAATATCAGCTTTGTCAGGGTCATGAGATTTCTCCCACAGGATGGTCGGCTGATTGTTATCATCGATGAAACCAAGAAATCCGAGAAGCATGAGGAGTGATTCATCAACTTCCCTCTTGAATCCGAGAGTAGTTAGAAAGTCGTAATCAACCACTCTGGGGGATTTTGTGCTTCGGAGTTTATTCAGAAGCAGCTCAATTGATCCGGGATTGTGAATAACAGGATATTCCATGTTTTTCTCCTCTTAAAGAAATTAGTTTTATCCACAATTCATAAGTCATTCTTTTCTTGATGACAATCCAAAATATTCTGATATGGTTATGAGGAATTTATTGCTGAAAAGCAGCAGCAAACACGGGCAGCAGAGTAATAGCCTGCATCCATCACAATTTCTCGTAGAGAAGCGCTGCAGAGTGTGCATGTCCCCGAGTTCTGGTTGTATTTCAGCTATTCAGAATTCATGACTCTTACAGAAAGAGTCTCGCCTTTACTCCAGCTGATTGATTCCGCTCTTGTAACATTCAGAAGATCATCTTCGAAGGTTTTCAGTTCAATCAGGTCTTCCGGTGGAGCGCTGATCTCAATTGAACTGAGTGGTGCTGCCATGCTTAGATTTGCTTCACTCTTGAATTTTCTGGCTTCTTCAATGATCTGAAGAGTCATGTCACCGTATTTCAGAGCCTTTTCATCCATATAGTCCGGTTCCGGCCAGGGAGCCAGATGAATGCTTTCATGTCCTTCGTTCTCCTTGAAAACAGACTGATACAATTCCTCTGTGATATGTACAAGAACAGGAGCGAAAAGCCTCAGTGACCCGTAAAGAACATGGTAGAGAGCGTACTGGGCGGAATGCTTCTCATCCGGGTTATCGTCGGAGTAGAGACGTTTTTTTACTATTTCCAGATAGTTGTCACAGAGAGCCTTCCAGAAGAAATGCTCGCCATCGCGAATGCAGACGGAATATTCATACTGATCCATACCGGATGTAGCGTCCCTCGCGGTTCTGGTGAATCTGGAGAGTATCCATCTGTCAAAGGGTTTCAGGTCGGGCTTCTGTTCGGCGTCGAAATTCTCAAGTCTGGAAGCGGCGAATCTTGTAGCGTTCCAGAGTTTTGTGACAAGGCGCCTGCCGTCTCCAAGAATATCTTCACTGAAGAGAACATCGTTGCCCAGTTTCGAACTGCATGACCAGTAGCGGAGCTCATCAGCCGAGTAGCGATCAAGAGCGACAAGAGGATCACCCGCAATATTTCCCTTGCTCTTGGACATTTTTTCCCTTGAGGGGTTCAGGGCATGACCGCTGATCATTATATCCTTCCAGGGAATGCTGTCTGAATGCAGATGCGCCTTCGTGATCGTATAGAATGCCCATGTTCTGATGATATCGTGTGCCTGAGGCCTGAGGCTCATGGGAAGTAATCCTTCAATTTCATCCTCTTCCCCCCACTTCGCGTTGATCTGAGGAGTGAGGGAACTCGTTGCCCAGGTATCCATGACATCTGATTCGGGCCTGAAGGCTGAACCTCCGCACGAAGGACATGGTCCTTCCGGGTCGTCCTGAAGAGGATCAACAGGAAGGTTTTCCTCCTTTGCGAATACCGGCTCACCGCAGTTCTCACAGAACCAAACCGGGAATGGAACTCCATAGAAACGCTGGCGGCTTATGCACCAGTCCCATTTGAGGTTTTTTACCCAGTGTTCATAGCGAACCTTGAAATAAGGGGGATACCAGTTAACTTCATTGCCGCGCCTGATGAGTTCATCCTTCTTATCAAGAATACTCACGAACCATTGCATACTGACCAGATATTCAAGTGGAGTTCCGCATCTTTCATGCACGTTGATTACATGCTGAATACTTTCTCCGCTTTTTCTGAATCCTTTATCATCGAGTTTCTGTACAATGACTTTTCTGGCTTTTTTCCAGTACATGCCCTCCAGGAATCCTGCCAGCTCATTCATGTGGCCCCTGTTGTCCAGCACGATTCTGAGGTTCAGATTGTATTCCTGCCACCACTCGATGTCAGTCGTGTCGCCAAAGGTGCAGCACATGACGATCCCGCTGCCCTTTTCCATGTCAACTTTGAAATCCGAAAGAATCTCAACTTCATGACCAAAGATGGGAATAACAGCTTTCCTGCCGATCAAATGACTCCATCTTTTATCCGAAGGATTTACGAAAACCGCAACACAGGCGGGAAGAAGCTCCGGCCTGGTGGTGGCGATCGG
Organism: Candidatus Aegiribacteria sp.; assembly: GCA_030642525.1. Taxonomy (GTDB): domain Bacteria; phylum Fermentibacterota; class Fermentibacteria; order Fermentibacterales; family JCC-6; genus Aegiribacteria. The sequence continues at coordinate 9,479 of DAOWNO010000022.1, read as the reverse complement.
TATTGATCCGCTTCCATCCGACAGAGGGAATTCCAGATCATGGAAAACGGAAGAGAATTCAGCATCCTCGGTTTCGGCTTGAGCAACTGCTGTCTGGCATTCCGGGCACCACAGAGTCGGAGATTCTCTTTGATATATGAATCCCTTTTCATTCAGATCAAGAAAGGACCTCTGGCTTATTCTCTGAACCCACGGGTCTATTGTCGTATAAAGAAGATCCCAGTCACACGAGAATCCGAATCTTGTCCAGAGATCCCTGAACATGTTTTCGGCGTCTTTGGTTACTTCGAGACATAACTCCACAAATTCGCTTCTCGTCATATCCTGAGCCCGTACTTTTTTCTGCTGTTCCGTGAATCTCTCGCTTGGCAGGCCGTTGTCATCAAAACAGAAGGGGTAGAACACTTCCATACCCCTCATTCGATAATACCTGACCATAACCTCAGCCTGTACGTAGCTGAAAACATGCCCCATGTGAGTCATTCCTGAAACAGTAGGCGGAGGAGTGTCAATTGAGAAAACAGGTTTTTCAGAATTACGGTCATATTTGAATAATTTCTGACCGCTCCAGAAATCCTGCCACCTGGGCTCTGCTTCCCTGGCATTGTAACGTTTCGGTAACGTCACTTGAATATCCTTTCGCAAGAGTAAGTATAGTCACGGCATATATTCAGGAGAGGCAGAAAGATAACCCCGGTAGAGCGCATGAACAAGTGTCAGCGCCCTGCAAACGTTGTTAACTGAAGAACTAACGAGGCTTTGTGATGATATGTCAGCCGGGAGTTGACCTGAAAGGAGAACTGTGCAATTGTGCTGTAGCTCTGCTTTATTGACGGGATGTGATTAAGTTGACTGAAATATCACCGGATGATCTTGCCCTCCGGGAAAGAGCAAATCTGCATCTCTCAGCCTTGCATCAGGCAAAAAACAAAGGTGAGTTCAAACTTGTTGAGCACTGTATCAGCGAACTCATAAGTCTGCCCGCAAATACTCTGTTTCTTCCTGAAATAAGAGAAGTTCTCGAGATTTATAAACCGGGAAAGCTCAGAGACATTGAAAATTCAGCAGGAAGAAAATTCCTGGAATTTCTCCTGTCTACCCTTGAATCTTCATCTGACAGAGCAAAGGTCCTGACGCGGCTCGGTGAGCTTGAACTGATGGATAACAATTTTACACTTGCAGAACAATATCTGAATGACGCAATGAAGCTGAGCATGAGTGTGGAAGCCGGAGCATGGCTTCCTGAAATTCTTGAGAGCATCGTAGAGATTCCGCATGATTTCAAGGGAATGAGAAAAACAGCGGCGAAAATCCAGAATGTAATCAACTGGCTGCATGAACTTGAGGATAACGATTTGATTGTTGTGATTCTTGCCACCGCAGCTGTGTCTCTGGCGGTACTTCGAATGAATGCAGCGGCGGAAGCCGCAATACAGGCCGCACTGTCCCGCGGAGGAATCCTGTCCCTGCCAGCAAGACAGACTCTGGAATGGTGCAGGGCGAAAGTATACATGGTTTCCGGAAAGAAGAAAGAAGCAATAGCAATGCTTGAGCGGACTCTTCTTCTGGCTGAGAAACTCAACGATCAGATGGCGGTTGCGGAAATACTCAATACAATCGTTATAGCGATGAAGGAACGTTCCGGATACACCATCAGAAATCTCATATCCATCATGGAAAGGGTATCGAAAAAAGCTGCAACCGGTGGAAGTGTATCCAATCGTCTGTATGCGCTTGATCATCTTGCTGATATGTATTTCCGAACTCTTCAGGTAAGCCGCTTGAGAAGCACCGAGTGCGAAATAAGGGAAATTCTACAGTTAAAAAAGATTCTGTCGGATGAACCTGTAACGGAATGGTGTTCAGCTTTTCTGGGGTTTCTGGCCGGGGAAACACCAATTCCGGAAAAAGCGGATCTTCTTCTCCGGGGAACAGTGAATTTTCTTAAGAAGCTCGAATGTAACGAAGAGCCAATTAAGGAAGCTGGCGCCATATCGGACTTTCTGCTGTTATCAACCGGAAGCGAAGCTGTCATATATGCTCTGTTTCTTGCAATGGAATCATTTGCCGAAGGGTTCAAAAAGTCTTCAGCGATAATTGCTGCCGCTCTCGATTCTTCAATAGGCCGTTTTCAGCAGGAACCTGTGCTTTCCTGGAAACTGTGCATCAGCGCTCTTCTGTCGTCAAAGAAAGAACATATGGAGGACTTTTTCAGTTCAGCTCAGGTGCTTGCAAGACAGATGGACCGATTACTGCTGTTGTGGCTCATACTGCGATGCAGGACCAGACTGAATCTTTCCCGGCAATTTGCCGAAGAAGCGAAGCTGTATCTGCTGCTGGCGGAACTTGATCATCACATAGCCGGACAACTGCCGGATAATCTCCGCCTTCGTTTAATGGATGTGTCAAATATCAGCGAACGGGACGAGATACTGAGGAAACTCGCCGGGGGTGCTGAAGGATCACTGAAGGAGCTTCGGGATATTCTTGCCGGGAAAATTGAATCTGATTTGAGTGAGATCATCAGAAAGATGTCAAGCATGTCTAGTAAGATATCCGCTCGATCGGAGATAAGTCGCAGCATGGAGCTGCTTGGGCTGCTCGCAAAGGTGGACAGGATTCAGGCTCTCAAAGTAAATAACGGTGAAATCCGGATAATTGAGAGTTACGGGTTCGGAAAAGGGAGACTGCCGGACTGGGAGGCGAAGAAAACGATTCTTGAATATCCTGAGGACATTCGGAAAATTGACAACTTCGGAATCACTCCGTTCGGCAGCAGAAGGTATTTGGTGGTACCAACCGAGAAATCAGTTATCCCGCTGCATGCTGAAAAAAGGTTTCGATCAGTTCAGGCGCATCAGGGGAATTACCTGCTCCTCGAGATTGATACGCCCTTTAACACAGTGGATAGAAGCATAGAGGTTTTTCTTTCAGGTTTTTACAGGCAGATAGGCTCTGCTCTGCTCCTTAGAGACAGAGAATCCATGGCATATGTCGATACAATGACCGGTTCAGTAATTGGCTTTTCATGGACAAGAAGGCTGAAGGAACTGATTGCCGGGAATGTTTCGGAGAGCGCTCCTTTATCTGTATTGTTCGCTGATGTGGACGGGTTGAAAGAGATTAACGAACTTTTCGGTTTCAAAGTTGGAAATGAAATCCTGAAAACCGTTGTTTCCATAATATCGCAGACTCTGCGTCCCAACGACATGATCGGAAGGATCAAAGAGGATCTTTTTGGGATAATACTCCCGGATACAGGCAGTGAGAACGCTTTCATGATAGCAGAGCGCATTCGCAGAGAAATTGCCTGGAAAGATATCAGACCGGATCAGGTTCCCGTTACAGTGAGTATTGGCTCAGCGACAGTGCATTCCTCCGGAGACAGTCTGGATTTGATAGTCAGCAGAGCTTATGCAGCGCTTCAGAGGAGCAGGGGCAATGGCCGCAACCAGACTGCTGCCTGGAGCATGGATGATGATGTCGATGATCCTGATACGGGAATACTTGCGACTTTCAATACCGGTGATCCAGGCTGGGACTATATTCTGAATCAGTCTGCGCTTGAACTGCTTACGATTGACAACCCATCGATTGAACTCATCGCCCGCAAGCTGCGGAACGCTTTCAGAAGCGAGTACCTGTATCTGGAATCAGCCTGTGGAAGCATGTTTGAAGTTGGAATCCGGTTTGAAGGAAAGATTATGGAGGAAATCCAGGCGGGCAGGATCGGGAGAATAAAGTATCATCCGAATATCCTGGGAAGATATCATGTTCTTTCCAGAGAATTTGAACATGGAGGAAGGCTTATCTCAACGTGGGATAATGCGACCGGAGTATCTCAGAGCGTGAAAAATATTTTCAGTGCTTTTGCCGCACTGTCAGAAATGCTTCTTGAGAGGAATTCGTTAGAAAACTGACCGGTCACACTTCAGCTTCCAGAATTTTCTTCAGGAAATGTCCTGTATGTGAATCCTTATTCGCAGCCAGTTCTTCAGGTGTGCCGGTGGCGATTATGCTTCCTCCGGCATCCCCTCCGTCCGGACCCAGATCGATGATCCAGCCTGCATTCTTGATAACGTCAAGATTGTGTTCTATTACGATGACAGTATTTCCCGCTTTTACAAGCCGTCCCAGAACCATCAGCAGCTTCTTGACATCATGGAAATGAAGTCCTGTTGTCGGTTCATCCAGTATGTAGACGGTATGAGATGACCCCGGCCGGGCAAGCTCTCTCGCAAGCTTGATCCTCTGGGCTTCTCCCCCTGACAGAGTTGTGGCCTGCTGCCCCAGCTGCAGGTAACCAAGGCCTACATCATCGAGTACTTTCAGTATCCGGTATACCTGCGGAACCCTTTCGAAATGATTCATAGCTTCGCTGACAGTGAGGTCCAGAACTTCTGAGATATTGAGTCCCCTGTAAGTGATTTTAAGGGTTTCTCTGTTGAATCTATGTCCCCTGCACTCTTTGCATTCAACAAAGACATCCGCCAGGAAGTGCATTTCAATTTTTATTACACCGGCTCCCCTGCACTCCTCACACCTTCCGCCCTTGACATTGAAGCTGAATCGACCGGGTTTGTATCCCCTGATCTTTGCATGGGAGGTCTTCGCGAACAGCTCTCTGATGTGACCGAAAACCTTGGTGTAAGTGGCCGGATTCGATCTGGGAGTTCTTCCGATAGGATCCTGTGAAATGTTTATTACCTTGTCGATTCTGTTCTCGCCCTCCAGAGATACGTAAGGTCCGGGGCGCTCTTTTGAAGATCCCCCGGTTGCCGATGAAAGGGCAGGGTAGAGTGTCTGGCTTATAAGAGAGCTTTTTCCTGATCCGGATACACCGGTTACACATACGAATCTTCCCAGTGGAACCTTAAGAGTAACATCCTTCAGATTATGGAGACTGGCTTTTCTCAGGATGATGAAGTCCTTGCCCATGTCGGATACTGCGGGTACCGTCCTGTGGATGAATTTGCGGCCGGACAGGTAATCCCCGGTAAGCGAATCGGGTGAGGCGATAATATCCATAGAGGTTCCGGCTGCTACAATATTACCTCCGTGAATGCCTGCTCCCGGTCCGAAATCAATTATGTGATCGGCGTGAAGTATCGTTTCATGGTCATGTTCCACCACCAGAACCGTGTTGCCGAGATCCCTGAGTTCGTCGAGAGTGGACAGAAGCTTCAGGTTGTCTCTCTGGTGAAGGCCGATTGTAGGTTCATCAAGGACATAGAGAACTCCTGTGAGACCGCTGCCGATCTGGCTGGCAAGCCTTATCCTCTGAGCTTCTCCTCCTGAGAGGGATGGTGCTGCCCTGTCAAGAGTAAGGTAGTGAAGCCCGACGTTAACCAGAAAATCAAGACGGCTTCTGATCTCCTTCAGGAGTTCACCCGCCACCGATAACCGCCAGTCGTCGAGTTCAAGATTAATAAAGAAACTGCGAAGTTCCTTGACGGTCATCGAATTCAGTTCATGAATCCCTTTGTTTCCAACAGTTACAGCCCTGGCCTCCCTTCTTAATCTTGTACCCTCGCAGACAGAACAGTATGTCCTGTTGAAGAATTTCTCGTAGTGTTTCCTCGCAGCCTGACTGCTGGTGGAATGGTGGCGACGCTCCAGTCTCGGTATCACGCCTTCCCATTTTGTTTCCCAGGTTCCGCTGCTGTTGCTTGAAGACCAGGAGATACTGATCTTCTTATCTCCCGTGCCGTAAAGAATAGCGTCCTGAATATATTCGGACAGGCTTTGCCATGGAGCGCCAATATTGAAATCCAGTGCTCTGGATAGAGCTTTGACAAGATAGTTTCCCTGACCGGATGGAATTCCCCAGGGTGCCACAGCCCCGTCCTTGATGGAAAGAGCTTTCCGCGGGATAACCAGAAGCGGGTCGGCTTTCATCTCGTATCCGAGACCCGAACATTCCTCACACATCCCCGCTGGGTTATTGAAGCTGAAGAGCTGCGGAGTGAGATCCGGCATGCTGATACCGCACCAGGCGCAGGCACTGTGTTCGCTCATGAGCGTTTCTTCATCAGTATCGGCGTTGATCACCGAAATGATACCGTTTCCCTCACGGAGAGCTGTTTCCACAGAATCCATGAGTCTGCCCGCAGTGTCTTTGCCTTCTCCACAGATAATTCTGTCAACTACCAGGTATACATCATTCTTCTTCCTGGCGTTGAGAGTCAGTGTCTCATCAAGGCTGTGGATTTGGCCGTTGACCAGCACGCGAACATATCCTTTTCTTCTTAATTCCGGGAAGAGATCAGCATGCAGTCCCTTTCTGTTGCGAATGAGCGGAGCTGTGATCAGAAGCCTTGTTCCGGCAGGAATCTGCAGAATTCTATCGAGCATCTGCTGAACTGACTGGCTTGAAACCTCCCTGCCGCATTCGGGACAGTGAGGAATTCCCGTTCGAGCGAAGAGAACTCTCATATAGTCGGAAATCTCAGTTACAGTACCTACGGTTGACCTTGGATTATGGCTTACGGTTTTCTGCTCAATTGATATCGCGGGTGACAGTCCCTCAATACTTTCGTAAAGGGGTTTTTCAAGCTGCCCGAGGAACTGTCTTGCATAAGCTGAAAGCGACTCAACGTAGCGGCGCTGCCCTTCAGCATAGAGGGTGTCGAAGGCAAATGAACTCTTACCTGAACCGGATACTCCCGTAAGGACCACAAACTTATTACGGGGAAATTCCACCGTAATGTTTTTCAGGTTGTGTTCTCTGGCTCCTCTTACGATTATCTTGTCCATATTATTTCTCCCGGGGACATGCAAGCTCTGGCTGCGTGTCCCCCAAAAACTTGCCTCTGCTGCGTGTTTCCCATAAACTTGGTCTTGCTGCATACCCCAGGACACGCAACAGAGCCTGCGTGTTCCCTGACCAATATTAACTTTTTAATATACTACTTAACCATACCTGTAAGGATGTGCCACAATAGCACGCTCCATTCGCGAAGGAATGGACAGCGATTATCTGCATGAATTGTAAATATCTGTGATACAATCATCTAGCACTCTTCCAATTTCTGGCATGTTGATTGCTCCACTAAATTTAGAAAAAAAGAAGTCTGAAAGTTGACGAGTTAGAAAAGACATCTTTAAGGATGTTTTGGAAGACGGGTGTAATCCCGAAACAGATATTGAAAGCCGAATGGCGGAAAAGATTTATTAACAGAAACTTACTCCCTTGGGGAGAAAGAGAACAGGAGAGGAAACTATGGGAAAGATCATCGGAATTGATCTTGGAACCACGAATTCGTGCGTAGCTGTTATGGAAGGCGGTGAACCTACCGTTATCCCCAATGCCGAAGGATCCAGGACTACTCCATCGGTTGTCGGCTTCAACGACCAGGGAGAAAGACTGGTGGGAGTTGTAGCCCGCAGGCAGGCTGTGGCCAACCCGGAAAATACCATATTCTCAATAAAAAGATTCATGGGCAGCAAATACAGTGAAATGAAAGTTGAGAGGGAAAGAGTCCCCTTCAAGGTTATTGAAGGTTCTAACGGAGATGTTCTGGTGGAAGCGCTTGGTAAGAAGTATTCCCCGCCTGAGATATCCGCAATGATCCTTCAGAAAATGAAACAGACCGCTGAGGACTACCTGGGAGAAAAAGTGGAGAAGGCGGTTATTACCGTTCCGGCGTATTTCAGTGACAGCCAGAGACAGGCAACGAAGGACGCAGGGAAAATCGCCGGGCTTCAGGTTGAAAGAATAGTGAATGAACCCACAGCTGCCGCTCTCGCATACGGGCTGGACAAGGAATCATCCAACAGGACAATAGCGGTATTCGATCTTGGAGGCGGAACCTTTGACATATCCATTCTCGAGATCGGTGATGGAGTATTCGAGGTTAAAGCAACAAATGGTGACACGCACCTTGGTGGAGATGATTTTGATCAGGAAATAATCAACTGGATGGTTGACGAGTTCATGAAACAGCAGGGAATTGATCTTTCGAAGGATCCCATGGCCCTGCAGAGACTGAAGGAAGCTGCCGAGAGAGCAAAATGCGAGCTTTCCACAACCCAGAGCACGAACATCAATCTTCCATTCGTAACGGCCGACTCCTCCGGCGCGAAGCATCTTGATATGACTCTTTCCAGAGCCAAGCTCGAGAAGCTTGTTGATAATCTGGTGCAGAGAACTGTAAATCCCTGCAAGTCCGCTCTTAAGGATTCGGGATTTGACACCTCACAGGTTGATGATGTCCTTCTGGTAGGAGGACAGACTCGAATGCCCCTGGTTCAGAAAAAAGTTACCGAGATATTCGGTAAAGAGCCTCACAAAGGTGTGAATCCTGATGAAGTAGTCGCTGTCGGTGCTGCCATACAGGCGGGAGTACTGTCCGGTGACGTCAAGGATGTACTTCTTCTTGACGTTACTCCGCTTACTCTTGGAATCGAGACACTCGGAGGAGTTGCTACACCTATCATTGATCGCAATACGACAATTCCGACCAAGAAGAGCCAGGTTTTCAGCACAGCAGCTGACAATCAGCCGCAGGTTGAAATTATAGTACTTCAGGGTGAGAGAAAAATAGCTGCGGACAACAGGGCTGTAGGAAGGTTTGTTCTTGATGGAATTCCTCCCGCACCCAGAGGGCTGCCGCAGATTGAAGTGACGTTCGATATCGATGCGAACGGAATTCTGCATGTTATGGCCAGAGACAAAGCGACAGGCAAGGAACAGAAGATCAGGATTGAGGCTTCCAGTGGTCTCACTGAGGAAGAGATCAAGAAAATGGTTCATGACGCTGAAATCAACGCCGATGAAGACGCGAAGAAAAGGGAAATAATCGAGCGAAGAAACCACGCGGATGCATTGGTCTTTGAAATAGAAAAGCAGCTGAAGGATATCGGAGACAAATTTGACCCGGCTGACAGATCAAGGCTTGAAGATGCTGCTTCCGAAATGAAAAAAGCGCTCGATGGTGAAGACGATGATATTATCAGACAGAAGTTCGACAGCCTTCAGGAAACCTGGAAACAGGTGGGAGCTGCATTCTACCAGAAGCAGCAGGAGGCCGGAGGAGCTTCTGAACCGACGGGTGAAGCCGCAGGACCGGATTCAGAACCTGATGACGACAAAACAGTTGATGCTGATTACGAAGTAGTTGATGATTGATGGCTGACCCCAGAAGAACAGCGAAAAAGGGGAAATCACGCACTTCCGCCAGCCGAAGAATTCCAGTAGATACTGATCCGGACGATGACAAGGAAGTGAAACCTGCTCCGGAGACCGTTGAGCGCGAAGAGAATGCTGAAGCAGAAGCAGAGGAGATAAACGGCGGATTATCTGAATCGGAAGAGAAATCTGAGCTGGAGAAGGAACAGCTTCGGGATAGAATTCTGAGGCTTCAGGCTGAATTCGATAATTACAGGAAGCGGCAGATCAGAGATTTCAAGCGGCTCTGCGCTCAGGGGAAGAAAGAACTGATTGAGGAGCTGCTGGCGGTTCTTGATAATTACAGTCG
>DAOWNO010000252.1 GCA_030642525.1 Candidatus Aegiribacteria sp. | reverse complement strand
CTATGACGGTGACGGGGGCCACATTGAAACCTCCGCTTGCAACTGAGTTGCTTATCAGGTGAACAGCGGGTACCTTCCAGCCTGCCTCTATCGCCTCGTCCTGTATTCTCTCAACGGTTTCGTCGAATGAGTAATTGCTCACATTCTCGTTAATCATCATACCGGGAGCTACGGAAATACCAATTATTCCAGTCAGAAGTATTCCGGCCACGAAACCCGCTACACCTGTAAGTATGAACTTTGCTTTCATTTTAGTAACCTTTCTGTTGTGTTTTTAGTTACCTGGTAACTATGCTTTTTTAAACGTTTGCTATTCTCTGAGTTACGCTGTCTTCGAGCCTGAAGGCATTGTAACCTGCTTCCCTTATTCTGGTAACTGCCTTATCCGCAAGGACGCAGAAAACATCGCTGCAGTACGCAAGAACGATCCCCCTGCCGTCAAATCCGGAAATGAAATCATCTATTTCATCAATTGGAGCGGAGACCGCTCCCGGCAGGTGCCTGGATAAGTATTCTTCCCTGTTCCGAACATCGATCAGCGTTACTTCACCTTTCTTTATCATATCACCGATGTTTCTGTCATCCGGACATTTGAATTTCATTCGGGTCGACTCAAGTTCCTTCATGTGAAGTTTCATATCAGGGAGAAGCTCAACCGAGAGATTCTTGAGATTACTTAAGAACCTGATCACACCTTCGCAGGAAACTGAGTAAATGGAGTGACGGCCCTTTTTTTCGAATGATACGAACCCTGAAGCCTTCAGTTTCTGAAGGTGATGTGAAACGGTCCGGACAGGCAGCTCAAGAACCATCGAAAGATCCTCGACAGACCTTGGTGCCTGGCTCAGGCTGTCCAGTATCCTCAGCCTTTCCGGTGAATCGAGGGCTTTACCAACTTCTGACATTTTTGCGAAGAATTCGGTTTTTTCCATGACACTCCTTACGTACTAACGTTCCAATGAATATAAGAATGTAATGTCCGATGTCAATGATAAGCACAAATATTCATGAATCAAAACAAAAAGTAGCATAATAGAAATAAATACTTGACAAATTGTAAAGAAATATTTATATATTAATCATAATAACATCTAATATGAAAGGAATGATCATGAGCGAAGAACAGAGAGAGATACTTCAGATGGTCTCTGAAGGTAAGATAACTGCCGATGACGGCGCAAAGCTTCTGGATGCATTAAGAACAGGAGAACAGAAGAGAAGGGAGATGGAATCACCGGCAAGGAGAGTCAAGGAGAAGAAGCGCCATATGCATGAGAGCAGCAGGACAAGTCATTTCGGCGGCATGGCCGGTATGCGCGACATAGGACGTATGGTCCGCGGCATAATGAAGGAATCCGTATCAGGTTTTGATGGCGAATTCGTAGAGATCGATGAAGAAATGTGCGAAGATGCCGGTAATCTGGAAGACCCGATCCAGCTGAAAGAGGGCACTGAACTTGTTCTGAAACGACGTATTAACAGAGGCAGAAACTCTGGGGGCGACCTGGTTATGAACGGAGTGAACGGTTCAAATCTTGAAGTTATTGGAGAAGATACTCCGGATATCCATATATACCGGGATAATGGAACTGTTTATCTAAAATGGAATAAGGGTGACCTGACGCTTAACGTACCCGAAACAGTAGGCAGGATCAGGGCAAGCATAATGGGTGGCGATATCACTATGAACAGTGTTTCGGCAAAAGCTGACATTAAAACAAAGGGTGGCGATATCGGCCTGTCTGAAGTGTCAAGGGGTTTCAATGCAAGAACAATGGGGGGAGATATCATTATTAAACTGAATGACTCCTGGAATGAAGATTCAGTGGTTGCAACAATGGGCGGGGACATTGAGCTGAGAATAATGGAAAGTACAAAAGCTGAAATATCAGGTAGAACACTTGGGGGCGAAATATCAGTTCAGAAGGGTATATCAAGCGAAACTGAATCTGGACATGCCGGCTCTTCAAGAGTAAATATAGACCTGTCAGGGGGAGAGGATGTTCCAGGACTCAGTATGAAGACCATGGGAGGCGATATCTCAGTAACAATGTCCGGAACAGAACCGTCCCAGGAGAAAAACGCGAAGAAAAAGCGCAGCGGGAAAAAGAAGAAATGAGAAAAAATGAGTGACAGTACCATTCCTCCGAAGTGCCCCGCTTGCGGGGATAGTCTCATAGTTGTTAAGCTTCAGTGCAGTTCCTGCGGTACGGAAGTAAACGGTGAGTTCGATGTATGCCCGGTGTGCACCCTTGAGGGCAGGGACAGGGAATTATTCGATCTGTTCATGGAATCGAGGGGAAATCTCAAGGAAGTGCAGAGAAAGCTTGGCGTATCGTACCCAACTGCCAGGCATAGAATTGATAACATGTTCAGTGCACTGAAAGGTGAGAAACCCCCATTGGATCCTGCCGAAGTGCTCAGGAGGCTCAGCGATGGTGAAATAGACGTAGAGACTGCATCAAAACTCATCGCCGGGGAGTAAACCGGAGATTGTTCTGCGAATGACAAATCCATACAATATTACTATATTATTTCAACTGAATATCATATCAGATGTGTACCCCGGCCTTAACAATTCTTTATCAACTCGAAGGGAATTAAGAATATTATGAAGATAGCCTCCATGCTTGCATTAACACTGCTTGTCAGTATGTCCGCAGCAGGAATGGATACTCTCTCTGAGATCTCTGAGAAGGTAACTGCTGCATTCGACCATGAAACCCGCACATTTCTCAGTTGAGGTAAATGAAACAATCCAGCCGGTCAGCCAATAATCATTATAGAAAGTATCACAAAGGGAATTCCTTTGTCCATGTTCGAATCTCACCTTCAGCAGTGCTGATACGTCCACTTCGCAGATCCCGGCTCCGGAATTTGCCCAGCAGCCCCGGGTATTAGCGTACTTATGAAGAGTATCTTTCTGCGTTCCGGTAAGGAAGCCGTTCTCGTTTGCCTGCAGTTGCAATTATTGACTATTCAGAAAGGATCACCGAAATTGGTTCGACATGAAGGACAGGTACGGTCTCACTGCTGAGATCCCAGATAGTAACCTCATAACAGAATGTATCTTCAGTGATTAATTCATTTCCATCGAATTCAACAAACCACATTTGGGGGCTGTCAATCCGCGGACGCTCAAAAACTATTCGGCCCTCACCCAGAGGACCGTTCCAGAGAAGCGGCTGACACAGCGAGAACTGTAATGGCTCAAGCAGTGTGATATAGGTCCAGCCATGAATCAGATATTCCACCTGGACCACTATCTCTTCTTCGTCACTACAGGGAATCACCCACACATCCGAATAGAATCGCCGGGTTTCCGGTACCGCGCTACGGAAGTCATCCTCCGAATCGAAGCGCGACCTGTATTCCTCGATAGGGCGCAATTCGTGTCTGGTAATAAATCCGTTTTCCTTCTCGTACCTGTGTATGTTAAAGACGGAATCGGCAGGTGGATAGTTTGATTCGATCACATCATCAAGAGTGTTCATATCGACGGGGTAGCCCCCAAGCATGCTTCGGGGTTCCATCTCAACTCCATTCACCCAGAAGGATCCCAGTTCCCGTGTCAGTTCGGGAGCTGCTCCCAGATCGAGACATATGAGTATGTCACATCCGGAAACTGGTGGAATGAGTACGAGCCTCTCGCTGACCGTATAATCCCAATCAATATAATCGGACATGGTTTCATTCTCTACAGATACAGGTATGATTGTCGCATACCACGATTTCAGCACAGCTAGGTCTTCAGATGATTCTCCGCAGACCTGCCCGGTGCTGTCTGCTCTGTAAACCGGGCAGAGCCAGGAAGCGTATAAAGAACCCGCCAGACAAACAATCACT
>DAOWNO010000197.1 GCA_030642525.1 Candidatus Aegiribacteria sp. | reverse complement strand
GTGGGCACAAAGAACATCTGGCAGGCTATTTTGGCCTGATTACCAGACCATCCAATTGGTTCACCATAGTCAAGCGGGTTAATTGAGACTTCTTCAACAATTCGGTAACCTGGTGCTGTCCAGCTGTCGTCCCCTGCCTGATCAACAAGTGGTGGCTGGGTTGTTGTTATTCCTATAAGCGCCATCAGTAATAAATACATATCATTCTCCTCAGTCTATTATTACAATTCTGTGTGTTTGTATATCATTCATATCAGTTCGCAGGAAGTAGATGCCCGGAACAAGGATTTCCGTTTTGAATGTATATGTTCCTGAATCAGGCACCGTGAATTCTTCGACGACTCTTCCTGATATGTCAAGCAGTCTTATTGATGTCTGCTGAATAGCTGCAACTGAAAATTCCATCGAATTATGCGATGGATTGGGTGATGTAATGCTGAGAGACTGCACGGTAACTTCTTCTGAAGATGTTTCGCCAATTGCCACATCATTCCATGATACTGTGATTTCGTGCAGAACAGGCGTCTGAACCGAATCGGGACTGTTCATAATAACCTTATACTGGAAATACCTTGTGGTATCAGCAAGTATGCCGTAAAGCTCTTGCGGTTCGTAAAGCTCCTCTGACCAGATTCCCATATCTTCCCAGTCATCAGAACTTCTTACCTGTATGCTCAGAGTGGAATCAACGGGACAATCCGCAACCCATGAAATGTTACTCCACTGCTGTTCCAACTGAGCATCAAGGATGGTGGAGACAAGCTCGCCTTCATCAGTCAGGAATCCCGGGCTCCAGTATTTTATTGCTTCTCCTACTCCTGCGGCTCCGACTATTTCAAGACCGGGCACATCGTCTATTTCAGCACCACATAGAGCGGAGGCTCCATCGAGTTCGCCGATAAGGTATTCGCTCCACTCATTTTCGCCTGAATATTCGTACCAGCGAATTTCGCTGTCATTTTGCCCTGCGGCTGCGATGTTCAACCAATCATCTTCATCCGACGAGATATCACAGATGCATACACCTGACGCGCCCCAAAGATCATCGGTTACTAAGTGTTTGTACCAGCAGGAGCCAAATTCTGTATTCTCGTACCAGTATACGGCATCGTTATCGTAACTGCATACAGCTATATCCGGTAATTCAAGCGCATCACCATCTATGTTTCCCAATCGGATACACATCGGGTGAGGTATGGATGAATCAATCACATGTTCCTCGAATTCGTCGAACCAGTTCAGGCACTCAAGGCAGATTATTCTTCCGCCATTGTATTCGGCAAGAACAATATCCAGATCACCGTCAACATCAATGTCCGTGACGTCAATTGAGGATATACCGGGAAACTCTCCGGGTATCTGGAAATGCTCCCAGGTGACACTGCCATCCTCAATGGTTGAGACATAATTGTGAATTATTCCGGTTGCGGATTCACAGGCAAGTAGATGTACGCTTTCGCCGACCATCACCGGTTCAATCTCTCCGGGATTCTCTATCCTGTCAATGGGATGTGGTATCCAGAGATATTCAGAAGAATCGGACTCGAACCAGAACAGGGAATCATCGTAGAAAGCTGTTGCAACAACATCCATGTAGCCGTCATTGTTCACATCACAAGGCCTGGCACAGTTGGCGCCGTCGAACTGGGCGGTTATTTCGATCAGTGTCCAGTCTACTCCATTGCCTTCGTTGCGGTACCACACTATCAGATCATCGCTCCATGAAGCAACAAGCAGATCCATATCCGTATCCGAATCCATATTCACGGATACAACCGAGTACGGAGCACCTGCTGAAGCATCTATTACATGCTCCGGAAGATTATGAGCGTAATCAAGATGAATGGTACCCTCTGAATTGAACCAGTTGATATTCTCACAGGATTCAAAAGTATCGCTCCAGCTTTCCACTGGTACTTCCTCTCCGGGGCCGCCCAGCCACGTGGACTGAGTTTCATCCTGTGCTGTTGAATAACTGAAAAAGCAAAGCAGCAAACATGTTAACAATATCACGAATACTCCCACCCTTAAGTATATTTTAATCATATTATAAAATTAATATGGGGGGGGTATTCATCAAGTCAATACCGTTACTGCTTGAAGGATTAAAAGGTAGCGTTTGTCATTTCTCTCAATCAAGTGTTTCGTTCACCATTCGGGAGGACTCTACTGCAGAAATTCTGTAATGTTAATGAATAAAGACGGGACTACAATCTGCTATCAGTTTTTCCAGAAATCCTTTTCGAAGGATTCTTTTCCGGCAATAGCAAGAGCCTGACCGATGGAGTGATCCATATTGTTGTACCAGAACGAACCACAGCGGCCAAACAGCTCCAGATCTTCAGGAAGTATTATTTCCGAAATACGATTCCTGTATTCAAGATCGTAGAGAGGATATGTCTCGGGAATTTTCTGCCAGTCAAGGAAAATTATATCTGCAGGATTCAAAGCACGAACCTTTACAAGATCGGATAGCAGTAGTGCTTATTCTCAGATGGGAACAAGATAACAGCTCTTTTTCTGTTCTAATGCACGATACTGATGCTTCTGACTTCTTCGTTCCCTCCAACTTCAGTTTTAAGCATGTATACTCCCGATGGAAGGTTTTCAACACCGATATTCAGAACTGAACCAGCATCATGAAGAACTCCCGTTTCTGAGACCACACATCGTCCGGAAATATCGTAAAGATCAAGTTTCCATCCCACTCCCGATTCACCGTAAACCATTACATCAAGGGTTTCATGAACGGGGTTAGAAAGAACTACGAGTGATTCATCATGGATTACTGCATCAACAGCACTCTGCCGGGATGAAGAAGGTTCTTCGATGGAATTCATTCTTCCATCAACTGGCGGATGTAATATCCTATGATACTCTATGTACTGATCCGGACCGAGACATTTGAAATAACGAACCAGAGCTGCGCCTGAATTGTAGACTGTTTCGATATAAGCCATACAGCAATCGAACTGCAGATCAGTCTGATCTGTACCTGTACACCATCCCACGCACAGGCTATATCGTTTGCCGCTCGTTTCCGAATCAACGCAGTAAGCCAGTGCTTCGCTGCGATGAAAATCAACATTGCATTCGGAACCTGTCATCCAGAAGTACTGTGCATTACTGGAAAAAGAGTTAAATGAAGG
The DNA here is from genome assembly GCA_030642525.1 of Candidatus Aegiribacteria sp. Classification (GTDB taxonomy): domain Bacteria; phylum Fermentibacterota; class Fermentibacteria; order Fermentibacterales; family JCC-6; genus Aegiribacteria. The sequence goes on along the minus strand of DAOWNO010000197.1, from coordinate 1,508 downwards.
TCCTCCAAGCCAGAAAGGTTCTTCATAGCCTGCACCCTCAATGTCAAAAACAGGAAATGAAGTATAGAATGGATTAGGAAGAATTGACCCATCTGGTTTGACTATTGGAATATTGAAACCGTAATATCCTGGTTCGTCATGATACATCCAGAAACCACACCAGTAGAAACAGCTTTCAAGAAAATCAGCTTCCTCAAGTCCTATGCTAGCAAGGTTGACCTCCGCAACTATATCGCTACCAACATGTCCTCTTGCAATATCAAAATGCCTGTCCCACCAGGGTCGTCCCCAGTGATAGCTCAAATCAGGACCGGGTTCGTATCCCTGCGGATAAAATGAACGATCATTCTCCGTCCGATCCCAGTTCCAACTTTCGTAACCTCTTCTGGTTGCCGGTACCGTAATTGGATGTCCGTCCATCAGGTGCCCTGCAAGATCTCTGGGACCCTCATTATCCGCAGGATACATAGCACCTATATGTATCTGTATGATGCCCGAATACTCTGAAGGGAGATTTCCATCAAAAGTATAGTGTACTGCATAGCTGGCATCTGGCTCTTCCGGAAAAAACTCTTCAAAAACATTCTGAAGAATTTCAAGCTGTTCAGCGTTTCCGGAAGGTGTATCCCTTATAAATGTTCCATGTTCCCGAGAATCCCAATACTCCATATCGACGATATGCCCGCTCATCCATATGACATCTGTAAGTTCAGATCCGGACGAGTTTTCAACCATTGTAGGTTCAGAGTAAATCACAAGCATGTTGAGGGTTTCGCCATCCCTTTCTTCAGGAATGTATCCGTATGTCGATTTATGGAAATTTCTGTTGCCACCGCGGTAATCCATTTCCCCCTCAACACGGGCAATCTCTTCAAGAAGGAACTCCACCGGATCCTGCCCGACATCTTCGAGAAGACAATAATCGCATTCGATATCACTGAACTCTCCGTATCCTGTATCACTCATATTCAGTTCTGAATTTGCAACAGCTTCTTCATGAGACCTTGCAGGAAACGAATTGAAGCGTTCTTCATACATCTGAAGACTTGGTGGTAAGAGGATTTTATCTATTGCTTCAGTTCGCTCAAGTTCCTGGAAATACCGAAGATCTTCCCTCAGTTCTTCAAGATATTCCAATGAAGCTGAATTACGTGAATAATCCCTTCCGGCATCTTCCCAGCTTCCCATGTATTTAGTATCAATGCAAAGAGAATCTCCTACGTACTCGGAAGTGTAGACAATGAGCGTTCCGCCCCCTGGAAGGAAATTGTCAACGATGATTCCTTCGGTCTCAGGGCTCGAATTCCCGAGATCATCAGCAGGAAGCAACATGCTTCCATTTATCCCTGAACCATGACTTACAGCTGTAATGTTTACAGCGTACCTTCCATCAGGGAAGAAAGCCTCCCTGTTGCTTGAAGGTTTTCCTGTGATTCCCGGCACTGCAAGAAAAGTATCCCAGGCTCCCTGGCAGATGCCGGTTTCCCAGTCGTTTATGCAGGATGAAT
>DAOWNO010000306.1 GCA_030642525.1 Candidatus Aegiribacteria sp. | reverse complement strand
TCACCAATTTTCTCGGCTGGAATGTTGTATTTGCAATTACAACCCGGACAATTCACAATCATGTATTCAACCTCCTGTGCAGAAATTCCTTTAACCTGTGTAGGCCTCTCCGAATATCATCCGCAGAAGCCGCAAAGGATATTCGAATATACCCTTCAGCGCCAAATGCCGATCCTGGTATTACAGCTACTCCCTCCTTTTCCAGAAGTTCGCTACAGAATCTGTTCGTGTTAACCCTTTGAGGATCATTGATCAATCGCGGAAAAACGTAAAACGCGCCATCCGGCTTTTTAAATTCCAGACCATCGACCTCTGTGAGAAGCTCACAGATCAGATCCCTTCTCATGTGAAAGGATCTGTGCATTTCCTCTTTTTCCCTTTCTGCCTTTCCCTTTACTGCAGCGAGGGCTGCCCACTGGGATATGGAACAGGGATTGGAAGTTGAGTGAGCCTGAAGAATACCTGCAAGTCTGGTCCATTCGCTGCATGCCAGAGAGTATCCGATTCGAAAGCCGGTCATGGCATAAGTTTTGGATACTCCTGAAACAACGGCTGTCCGATCTTTGAGTTCAGGATGGAAATCAAGAATATGCGGCACGCCGGAATCAAGATATACCAGATCTTCATAGATATCATCTGAAATTACCCACATGCCCGTTTCAGCAATCGCATCCGCGATCTCCCTCATGAAGGAAACGGAGGGAACAAAACCTGTGGGATTGGAGGGATAATTAAGAAATAATCCCACAGCACCCTCTCCGGCTGCTTTCCTGATTTCCGATCCGTTCAAGCACTCTTCGGGAAATACAGGAATTCCGCCTGAAGCCCTGACCATTTCCGGGTAGCTCACCCAGAATGGTCTTGGCAGGAGAACTTTATCTCCCTGATTAATCGCTGCACGTACAAGATTAGCCAGATTGTGTTTCGCTCCACAACCCACAAGTACATTGGAAGGTAACCATTGCACGTTTCTTCTTTCAGAATACTGTGCGGCAACAGCCTCTTTCAGCTCAGGGATCCCTGAACTTGCAGTATATCCTGTTTTCCCCTCTCTTATGGCGTCAATACCTGCCTCTGCGATTGGAATCGGTGTTGGAAAATCCGGCTGTCCGGCAGAAAGGGAAATGATGTCTCTTCCCGCACGGCTGAGTTCCCTGGCTTTCGCGCTGAGCTGCAAAGTCGCAGAAGGAGCAAGTGACATTGCGGTTCTGGAATAGTTCATCAGTACTTCCAATCGTCGGCTTTGCTTTCATCTTTGTCTGCAAATCGTTTCTCAAGAGCTTCTCTTACACCAACCGTAACAATTGTTGAAAGATCACCGCCGAATCTGGCTATCTCTCTGACAATTGTCGAAGACAGATACATGTTCTCTTCAGAGGGCATAAGATATATGCCTGATATCTCCGGAGCCAGCCGTCTGTTAATCAGCTGCATCTGGAATTCATACTCAAAATCGGAATTCGCTCTCAATCCCCTGATAAATGTTCTGCAATCGATCTTTTTCATGTAATCGACAAGAAGAGAATCAAATGAAGTTACGCTGACTCTGTCAATTCCCGTTTCAAGTATCGACATCTTCATCAGATTAACCCTTTCCTCAACAGGGAAATAGAGTTCTTTCGAAGATCGCGCTACTACTGCTATTTCAATATTATCGAATATTTTCAGTGCTCTTCTGATAATGTCAATATGACCGAAAGTGACCGGATCGAATGTACCTGGATAAATAATTTTCATGTTGTCTCTTTCATTTTTTTCCACATGAGATGAGTTCCTCCGTACTTTCTCATTTTCCAGTCATGCTGTAATATTGCTTCACTTCCACATTCGGCAAATACCATTCCATCTTCTGAAAGAATCCATTTCCAGTCTACACTGTCAATCCAATCGTAGAGTCCGTGATTATTGTATGGCGGATCAATAAAGATCAGATCCGGTTTTGAATCCAGTTTTGAAACCAGTTTCCGAACGTCACCTGTAAGTACCAGGGCATCTGCACCAGCGCCGAACCTGCGAAGAGCAGAACGGATGAAGGATGCGGCAAGAGGATTGATATCTACGAATACACATTCCGATGCTCCCCAGCTCAGCGCTTCAAGCCCTGCTGCTCCGGTGCCTGAGCAGAGATCCCATACAGTTGCATGGTTTACAAGAGAAAATCCTGCTATGTCAAGAAACGCACCACGGACGAGAGATGAAGTGGGTCTGCATAAACGGGAAGAAGGGCGGAGAATGTGTCCTTTCCACTTTCCCCGCCCCAGTCTGATCAATCTGACCCGTTATTAGTACGGTCTGATTATGTGAGGAGTTACGAATATTACCAGTTCGGTCTGTTCCATACGGTCAGAGTTGTAGGAGAAAAGCAGATTTCCAAGAAGTGGAATACGGCCGAGCAGAGGAACTGCTTTTCTGACTGTAGTATGCTTGCTCCTCATAATTCCGCCAATTACCGCTGTGGCACCATCGTCTATCATCAACGTAGTATGAGCGCTCTGAGTAAGAATTATAGGTTGTTCCGCAGATGTTGCTTCACCGGAAAGTTCGCTTACGCTCGGATGCAGTTCAAGTGTCACATTGTTGTCAGCATTGATATGCGGAGTGACTGTCAGTTCAACACCGATCTTGTACATGGAGATATATGTGTTTCCACTCGCATCCATAAGAGTGAGCGGAATTTCCTTTCCCGACATAACGGTACCCGTCATATTATCAATAATGGCAATTCTGGGTTCAGACAGAATTTGCGCATGATTCTGGGATTCGAGGAATGACAGAGCCGCGCTAATATCAAGAATGTTTGTAATCGTGCCAAAAGCAATTGAAGCGGTTGGGCTTCCAACAGCAAGCGCCGAAGTGCTGATACCTCCGTGGATGAGATCATTTGACCTGTTCAGATTGCCTACCGACCAGTCGATACCCATCTCATTAGCGTATGCGACATCTATCTCGACAAGTTTTGCTTCGATCATCACCTGAGCTGTGGGACTGTCGAGTATCGGCAGCATTCTTCCGATTTCCTGAAGCTTGTATGGAATATCAGTGATTATGATGGAATTGGTTCTGT
>DAOWNO010000009.1 GCA_030642525.1 Candidatus Aegiribacteria sp. | reverse complement strand
TGACCCAGGACGCAGACAATCCGACACCCACTCCGGTACCCAGACTGTTTCCCCATTGACCTGTGGGAAATGACGAATTTCCTTCAGCGACCAGTTCAATATCGATGGCTGCGCAAGCTATCATGGCAGCAAATGTTATTATCATGGCGTATCTCAATACAACCTACCTCCTTGCAAATCCAGAGCAGGCAGCGCCATATCCTGCATACCGGTCAGGATTTTTAATGATTCTCCCGCTACTTTTCTTAATGCTTTCTCCGCCAGACTTGGAAGATTGTTCTCCTGACTCAGATGCGCCAGAACACATACTTCCAGATTCTTATGACTAACCGAACCAAACAGCTCTGCGGCAGCCCGGTTCGAGAGGTGACCGGTAGTTGACGCAATTCTCTGCTTCAGGCTCCATGGATAATTTCCTTCCCATAACATATCTTCATCATGATTGAATTCCAGAACAAGTGCAGTACATCCGGAAAGGCTTTCCTTCACCAGAGGACTGGACTGCCCAAGATCAGTGGCGATTCCAATCCGCCCGTAATCCCACTCAATCACATATCCTGACGGATCGGCTGCGTCATGAGCAACACTGAACGTATTTATCGAATATGCTCCAAAATCAAAACTGGTTCCATTTGGAAATATATTAACCTCCTGAATTTTTCCGAGTCTATGTCTGGAAGCGTTCAATGTTCCCTCTGTGGCAAAAACAGGAATACTCCACTTTCTTGAAAGCACCCCGGCACCTTTTACATGATCCGAGTGTTCATGACTTACAAACAGCGCTTGAGGATGTATACCGGAAAAACCGGAATCAATAAGCCGGGACATGTGAACCTTCCCGCTCAATCCTGCGTCTATAAAAATCATTACCCCGTCATGTTCTATTGCAAAAGCATTGCCCCTGCTGCCTGTGGCGAGTACACCGAGTCTCACAACGCCGCTCCTTCACCATTCGAAACACGATGAAATACAGCTGAATCAATCGGATACTCCGGATGCCCTGTCCGGCCCCAGAAATTTCTCAGCATCCATGTACTGTCAGAGGACAGTGAGTTAAGACTGAACACACAGACACCGCTGCCACCCCGCGTAAGGGCTTCCTGCGCACCAATCAGTGCGGAGCTGATCGACTGATTGTAAATACCTATTCCATGAACTACTCTGTATGGATCAGTACCGGTTCCGAGAATCGCCAGTTCCCTCGCTTTTGCTGCATCGGTTGTATAAACCATCGTACATACAAAATCAACAAGTCCTGCAGAAAGCCAGTATCTCCAGTCGCATGAGTAATGGCCTGCAGCTTCGTATGGATCGGCCATTACAGCACATGACAGAAGTGTTTGCGGTGATTCTCCCCTTAAAGCGGATCTCACCGTCTCCACTGTCATGGTTACCTGACTGATTCTCCATTGAGACCACAATTCAGACAATTCTTCTGCGTCACGGCTCCTGCTGAAGAGATCCAGAGGTTTTTTTCCCGTTTTGATATAAAACGCTTCAACTGAAGACGATTCAAATCCAAAAAAGGGATTTGGATAACGAATGTAATCAAGGTGTATTCCATCAACGTTGTACTCAGTCGCGATTTCAACGGCGATATCCGCGATAAATTCACGAACTTCGGGTACTGCGGGAGACAGAGTAGCTCCAACAAGTCCTTTTTCCTCACATTCCGTGCGCGAGTAGTCTCTGCTTGATCGACCATATCTATCAGCGATGAACCAGTCAGGGTTGGAGTGCCATACATGTGTGGAATCAGAAGGCGGCTGCGGAGCGGACCAGACAAGAAACGCGTTTATCCATGCATGAACTTCCATTCCGCGGGGGCGAGCTTTTGTAATAATATATTCAAGCGGATCGAAATTCTCATGAAAAACAGCCAGTGGAAGTATGGAGGAATCGTAATAGGCTTCCGCTCTGCCCACTACCTGAACGATAAGACCATTTGCTCCAGCTTCAGCAGCGTTCTCTACAAGCGCATCTATCGCTTCAGGGCTGGTCAGTCCATCTCTCACAACCCAGAAGTATCTGCTTGCACAGACAGGAGACGCTCCATGAACTGATCCTGCAGAAATCAGCATGACCGTAAGCAGTACCGGCAATCCTGTCTTCATATTTTTCACCTTTTGCTGTCGAAACAGATTTCGGAAACAGCCGTTATAAAATGCTCGATATCAACAATATTATTCTCTGGACTGATTGAAAAACCCAGATATCTGTCCGGATTGGATATGTCTCTGCCCGTATTCTTCAGATAAGCAAGCCTCTCTGAAGAATTGTGGGATGGGAGGATGATATTTGCATTCTCCAGCTTCGCATGGAATCTATCCGGCATTTTCCTCATACTAAGCAAAGCAGTTCCAGGAAGAAGATTATCGATGCAATTTCCGATGATGGAATATTTAATTCCGTTACAATCAAAACCGTCAAGCAGATCTGTTCGAAGCTGATTTACAATCCTTGCTCTGGGAACAATGCCTGTGTTGATGATATCAATAGCAGCAATCATTCCGGAAATTCCGGGAATATTCATCATGCAGGAGAATTCCGGAGCATTACTCATCAACCAGGGATCTAGATCAGCTAATACAACTGCTGCTGCCCCCGGTGGTCCACCGATCTTCTGTGAAGATACGGTGATTGCGTCTATATCAGTACCGGATAAATCTATCTCGATCTTCCCGACCGCATTACAGGCATCGGAGTGAAACAGAACTCCATTCGAATGGGCTATTGCCGAGAGTTCTTCAACGGGTTGAATGATACCTGAAATACCACTGGACCAGGCAATGGTTACAAGGCCGGTTTCATTGTTCATTGCATCCTGCAGTGACTCAGGAATAATCCTGCCGTCACCGCTGATCGGAAGAATGGTGATGCTGTATCCCTCTCCTCTGAGCATCCTGAGAGCTGTAATAACAGAAGGGTGTTCAACTGGAGATGAAATTATGTGTTTCCTGTTTTTTCCCCCTGCCTGCCTTCCCATGGAAAGGACGGAAAGACCGTTTGCCACCCCGCCATCGTAATAGAACAGCGTTCTTGTGCCACCTACGAATTCAGCAATCAGAGAACCTGCTTCTTCAACGAATTTCTGGGTTTTCCTTCCCGGTAGATTACTGCTGCGACGGTGTCCAAATCCATTTTTCATCACCGCAGTTGATGCTTTGATTGCTTTTCTATTGACAGGCATCACTGTAAGATGATCAAGGTTCGTAATTCTGTTCAGTCTATTACCCCCATCTTCGTGAAACTCTCAGGAAATTCTTCCTTCTCCGGTCTCGAGAAGAGTTCACCAATGGCATCCATGACTGGACAATCGCCATCAAGTATCCGCCTGACAGTCCACGTAATAGGCATATCTACACCATATCTGTCAGCGAGTGTCATTATAGCGTAGGATGTGTCCACTCCCTCTGCCAGTCCCGATATGCCTTCGGCAGTTCCGCAGGCAAACGTTTCTCCGAATATCCTGTTGTGACTGAAAGGAGAAAACAGGGTCGCCTCGTAATCACCAAGGTGAGAAAGCCCGTATACACTTCTCCAGTCACCGCCCATGGCTGCAACAAGCCTGGCAACTTCCTGTGGAGCACGAGCCATGAGGGCGCCTTTGAGACCTGACAGATTGAGTCCGTCAAGGATTCCAGCTGCTATTCCAATAACGTTCTTGGCGGCAGCTCCCACTTCGCAGCCGATCATATCGCGAGTCCAGTAGAATCGTATCAGATCACTGCCCATCAGCCTGGATATGCGAATAGCGTTATCATCACTGGCGGATGCAATAATCATGCAACTGGGTACTCCAGCTATAAATTGCTGCGGGTGTCCCGGGCCTACCCAGACAGAAAGGCTTCGAGGATTCAGGCCTTCCTGATCAGCGATTTCGGACAATCTCAATCCGGTTACTTTTTCTATACCTTTCATGCAGAGAATGATATCTGAACCTGACAGATCGCCTTCGGACAGTTCTGATGCAAGTTTTCTGAATTCCTGAGAGGGAACTGCCACAGTTATCAGGTCACAGGCAAATACTTCTTTAATATCTGTGGTCAGACGGATATTGTCGGGAAGCTCGATATATTTGTTTTTCCCGGTTTTCTGAAGTTCGCGAAAACCCGGCGCGTCTCCGGGTTCCCAGCCAAGCATTGTATTTCCCACTCTGGATCCATACCAGAGATGGAAACTACCCCACCTCCCGCATCCGAGAACTGCCTGCTTAACCGGCATTATAGCCAGCTGTGTGGATTTTATGTCGATGTTTCATTGTCGGACACACTCCCAGGTATAGTTTCAACTGAAGCATACTTTTTAAACAGCTCTCCCCAGGAAGTCGCGAGAGCTTCCCTGATTCTTTTTTTACCGACAAGATTCAGCCAGAATACATCATGATATAATCTGCTTGCGAAAAAAGACCATGGTACAATGGGACTTCTAAGCAGAATATTCTCCAGAGGTTTCAGCCAGCCGTGGTAGATAACCTTCTGCCCTCTGCTTGCGAAAGTCTCTGTCTGTACAAAATGGAAGTTCACCTTTGAGATATCTTCTCCTACAACCTCGATCTCTGCTGTATCTCCAACCCCGAGACCTTCTTCGTGAGCAAGTCTTATGAAATCCAGTTTCATCGGATCAAACCCCTGCATTTTCGCGCTTATCGCGTCAATTGCCACCTGATCCGCGGAAGCCAGTATATAATTCTTAACATGGGGAATCATCGCTCTCGGTCCGGGTCCTTCTCCGGCAAATGTTCCATCCATCACGGCAAGAATACCGGGATGTATCTGCTTCTGTATTCTGAGAAGATCAACAAGGGTTTCGTGTATGACGCTGTGTGTCCAGTGTCGACGCTCACTGAGCAGACCGCCGAAAGCGTTCTTCATCGCACCTGTGATTGTAGTAAATACATGTGTCTTCATTGTTGGAAGATGAATAATATTCTTCCCTATTAGAACATCCGGAACCTTCACACCGTCAGGGAAGATTTCCCCAAGTACTCTGAAAGGTTTTTCCGGCTTGAATTCAACCCACTTCACCGGTTTTTCATAGAGCCTGACCTTTCGAATTCCATGCAAATCTTCATCTACCTGCCTGAGATGGTTTTTAATTTCACCTTTCTTATCACTTACGACAACGGTCCTGTTGTGAGTGGAAACGAGTTGGTCTTTACTGTAACCATCCTTCAGAAGGCTTCTTATCACACCGTCAAGCTGCCAGGGTGTCGTGGAACAGGCTGGATACCAGTGATGCCATGACACATTTATCTTAAGCAGAACGTCCTGGCTTCTATCCAGGAAGTCCAGATAACCAATGCTTTTGAGAAGTCTGTGATAATCCTCCAGAACGGTATCCGGTGATGTCTTCAGTACAGCGACTTTACTTTTCATGTTTTATCCTTATACAATCCCGTGGTTTTCCATCTCCGGTGTGCCCACCAGTAGAGTTCCGGGTTTTCTCTGATCAAATTCTCAAGTTTAAGAGTATATTGCTGTGTAATCCGTTTTTCTGCTTCTTCCCTGGAAATATCTCCATCCGGACGTATTGGTTCCGATATTACAAGCCTGTGGTCGGGACCTTTCCCGATTCGGAGCAGCGCCGCCAGAACAACAGGCACTCCAATCTTCGCGGAAAATGCAGCTGCACCTCTCGGGGTGGAAGCGGGGTAATTGAAGAAATCAACGATTATTCCATTGTGTCCAGCATCCTGATCTGACAGCCAGCACACGTATCCACCCCGTTTCATCGATGATAATACCCCTTTTACCGCTGCTCTCCGATTGTACAGTTCTATTCCATGCATGGAACGTATTCGATTGATAAACCCATCAACCAGACTGTTGCTCTGCCGTCCAACCAGAAAAGCAACATCTCCCAGAAGATACCTGTTTGCAACACCGAAGAGTTCCCAGTTTCCGAAATGCCCTGTGATGATGATCGCTCCCTCTTCATTGCGGAGAACTTTAAGGGCTTCAGGATTATCTATACTGACATGTTTTTCTATATAGCTTTGATCCATTTTCCACTGTCGTGCATATTCGACCATGAAACGCCCGGAATTCTCGTAGGATAGAAGCGCAATTCGATTAAGCTCCTCGTGTGACTTCTCAGGAAAAGCAAGTCCAAGATTCACAAGTACAATATTTTTTCTGATTTGCAGCATTTTCCATGCGAACCAACCCATGAATGCGCCCAGTGACAGAGCACACCTGATTGGCAGGAGACCTACTACAAAGACAGTCATCCGAACAAGTACATACTCAATCCTGTGACCTAATGAAGGTTTTTCCCGTTTTTCCATCTCAGCTCCTGCCAAAGGGAATCCGCACTTTTACAGCCTGCTCCGGACACAGTTCATGACAGCAGAGGCACATGATGCATTTGCGTCGGTCCATCACTGCTCTTCCATCTTTAATAGTTATCGCGTTTACAGGGCAGCCTCTCGCGCAGACTCCACAACCGGTACACTTCTCTGTAGATACAGGCGGTCTCTTGAAGAGCGTTCTCGCTATTCCTCCCAGGAATGAAGGAAGCAGGTTATAGAAGCTCTCACCGGGTACTCTGAAATTCTCAAGCATACGTTCTTTCAAACCATATACAGTGATTTCAGAGCGCGGTTTTCCCAGTCCCCGTTCACGGGCAATTCTGTTCGTATAGATCTCAAGAGGATCAAGACCGACCAGTTCAGTCATAACCATATCGAGACATACACCATCCCGAGCCAGACCAAGCAAACCATCCCATCTGGGAGTTCCATCGGTACTCGGTCCTTTTCCATCCATCGCAAGAATTGCATCCATAATGGTTAAATCAAAATTGACGATCTCGTAGATATCAACAAGATATCGCGATAGATCAACCGGCCTTATTCCATAACTGTGCAGTACAACTTTCCCAAGCCCTGGAATTGCGCCAAATGCATTTTTTACCGCATTGGTCAACCTGCAGAGTCCGTGCGTTTTGAACTTGCACATATTAATCAAAACATCGCATTTTAGAACCGGACTTGCGATGTCGTATGTTCTGTTCATGACTGTCTTTCGAACACATCCCGCTTTTTCAAAATTAACCAGTTCAAATCCAAGTTCTTCAGCAATCCGGGAATACCCGCAGTTCTTCCAGTATCTTTCAACTCCTTTTACAGCTCCACCCGGACTATCTCCAACAGTAACCGTACACCCCTCGTTGCGCAGCAGAATAACCATCGCGGCAACAACCTCCGGATGTGTTGTTATCGCTCTTTCGGGTGATTTTGCAGAGAGCATATTGACCTTAAGAAGAACTTCAGCACCCGGAACAACCGAATCCGGCCATCCTCCAGCCTGTTCAAGCATCATCAGAATCGCATCAATCAATTCGCCTCTGTCGTACGATTCGAACCCCGTTCTGAGAACTACGTCATATGTCATAACATCTTTCAGGAATTATCCGGTTACATGTACCGGATCATCCACCGAACTGGCAATTCCCAAGAGCAGGGGCAACAACTTTGTTCTTACCTGCTCTTTTTGCCATGTACATTCTCTGATCAGCATACTTCAGCAGCATATCCCTGTCTCTCACATCGGTTAGGTATGTTGAAACTCCAAGGCTGATACTGACTTTCCCCAGAGGCTGCTGTTCAGAGTGAGAAATTCGGCAGGAGGACTCAGCCACTCTCTTTCTTATCCTCTCGGCAATTTCAACGGATTCCCTCTCATTTGTGAACGGCAGAATACAGACAAACTCTTCACCACCATATCTGATAAGAATATCGACTTCTCGAATCGCTTCCGACATAGCCTGTACTACTGTCGTAAGCAATGTATTTCCCATAGGGTGACCCCATGAATCATTATAATGTTTGAAGTCATCTATATCCATCATGATAAGAGAGAAAGGAAAACTGGATCTGTCAGTCCGCCTGAATTCGTCTTCAAGTTTTTCTTCGAAGAATCGCAGATTACCTAGACCTGTAAGCCTATCCTTTCTTGCGAGTTCCAGAATTCTGGAATGCAGCATCGCGTTCTCCACTGCTGTTGCCGCATGGTTCGCCAGGGCAACAACGATACGCTCGGACTCTGCGGAAAACCTTCCTGAGATAGGACTCTGAATATCAATGGCTCCTACTACTCGATCCTGTACTATCATTGGAACAGCGAGTTCACTTCTTGTGCTGCTGATATTTTCCACATACCTTATATCTTCTCTGGTCTGTTGAACGTTGACCGGTTTCCTGGATGAGATAGAAGCGGCAACGACTCCGGATGATATATTCCTGTCGGGCTTCATTCTGCCCATTGCAATCTGTTCTATGATTCGGATAGTGAGACCTGTAGGATCAACTTCCGAATCGTATCCGGAGGTAACGGCAACCTTGAGTGATTGGGGAATCAAATCATCTTTATTACCTTCAGCAAGAAAAACAGCAACAGCTTCCAAAGGGAAAAATCTCCGCAGAGCCGATGTGACTTCACGACATATCTTCTCCAAATCCTGTGTTGAGTTCAATTCTCTTCCGATCACAGAGATAGTTTCAAGTTCCTCATTCATTTTTCTGAGATTTTCTCTGAGCATGTATTCCTCTGTGACATCACTCGTCATAATAACAACACCGGCAAAATGACCTGCACGCTGGAACGGTATATAGCTTACATTCAGTACCTGATCTTCCTGTCCAACCTTACCGACACGAACCTGCCTGTTGAGTAAGGGTCTTTCCTCTTTAAGTGTAGTGCTGAAAGAATTCTCTTCATCGGATATCAGGACAGGAAGCACTTCCCTTAACCTCTTGCCTATAAGATCGTTCGCGATCTTTCCGAATAATTTGCAGGCTCTTGAAGTGACCTGAAGAAGGAAACCGGAATTGTCAACAACAAGGATTCCTGAATCCAGACTGTTCATAATAGCGGACATATGTTCCCGCTCATCAGTCATTTCTTCAAGGACTGTCGCATTAAGAATCGCCTCGGCTGTATGCACAGCATAATGCCTTAACGCTTCCAGATCGGTACTTTCTATCTTTCTTCCAGTCACATATCTATCACATCTGATAAGACCAATCGGACGTCTTGCAGCAACAAGCGGTGTATCTATGTAATCCTTTGAGCCTGCCCACCACATTCGCTCATCAGTTATGTCAACTTCACTGGATTGAATCTGGCGCAGCTCCCGAATGGCAATTCCTGCCGGAAGATCATTGTATTCACGGACGTGAAGGGATTTTGGGATATTGGTCAGGTTTCTTCCCAACGCAGCTTCAGTGACGAGTTCATCCGTTTCAGAGAGATATCGACAGACCCACACTCTGTCAAAACCAAGCCCTGTAAGTACGCCATTGGCCATTCTTCTGAATATATCCTTGACACTCATGGTTCTACCCAGCTCTTCAGTCAGTTTCCATGTCGCCTCAAGTCTGTTTACTCTGTTTTCCAGATAACCACAGAGTTTATTCAGTACAGCCTCTCTATCGGGCGGATTATTTCTTTCAAGATGGTAATCTACAAATGAAGAAACCTTCTCCATAAGAGTTTCACAAATCGATAAAAATGCTGCCGGTCGAATGGGAAGTTCCTCAATCCCGTCAACTCCAGCCCACTCAGCCCTCAGGCGAAGGGAAGCGTCCAGTCCGGGTGTCAATAATAGAAAGGGAACTTCAGATGTGAGCGATTCCCCTTTGAGATACCGGCACACCCTTAATCCATCAAGCATAGGTAAGAAATACCCGCACACAACCAGCGAAGGATTTGAGATAGCAGCTCTGGAAATCACTTCTATTCCGGTATTGCACGTTTTTACATCGTAGCCCTCGAGCCTCAATACTTTTCCAAGAACCTGCAGGAGTCCTGCATCGTTATCCGCAATTAGAACTGTCTTATTCCCTTGCATAAGCTAAATATCATTCCAAGCCTGCATATTGCACCAGCCCTTTACTGCAACACCGTATATGCAGGCTCATCATGAAAGATCGCGATCACTATAGAATCAGTCCTGCGTCGCGATGTCAATCGCTGCCTGAGCTGCAGCCAGTCTTGCAACCGGAACCCTGAATGGAGAACAGGATACATAATCCAATCCAATCGAGTTGAAGAACCGGATTGATTCAGGATCTCCGCCATGCTCTCCACAGACACCTATCTTGATGTCAGGTTTGGCTTTTCTTCCTTCCTCGACTGCAATTTCAACCAGCCTGCCTACACCATCGACGTCAATAGATGTAAAGGGATCCTTTTCATAAATGCCCATCCTGACATAATCACCCAGGAAAGCTCCAGCATCATCTCTTGAGAATCCGCAAGCCATCTGCGTAAGATCGTTTGTGCCAAAACTGAAGAAATCAGCGTATTCAGCTATCCTGGCCGCATCAATAGCAGCACGCGGTACTTCGATCATTGTGCCGATACGATAATAGATGAAATCAGCAGGCAAACCTTTTTCTATCAAAACTGCATCTATCACATCCTGCACACGAGTGCGTGAAATCTCGAGTTCCCGCGGGTGTCCAACCAGTGGAATCATGATCTCAGGCAGGACTTCAGTACCACTTTTCTTTACTTCGATTGCTGCTTCCATAATAGCTCTTACCTGCATATCGGAAACTTCCGGGTATGTCAAACCCAGCCTGCATCCTCTATGACCGAGCATTGGATTGAATTCGTGAAGTTTTTCGACGGTTCTCTGAATCTTCTCAATAGGGACTTCCATCTCTCTGGCCATTTCAAGCTGCCCCTGACTGTCATTTGGCAGGAATTCATGAAGCGGCGGATCCAGAAGTCTCACCGTACAAGGTCGGCCGTCCAGTTCCCGGAATATCTGTATGAAATCTCCACGCTGCAGTGGAAGCAGTTCTTCTATGGCTTCATTGTAATCCGCAAGAGGAGCCTCGAGTTCTTTCTCCAGACTGGAAGTGTCATCAGAAGCAGCAATTCTCTCCCGAAGTATTTTAACTTCTTCAGCAACCAGTATCATCTTTCTGAAGGAGACAATTCTGTCACCTTCAAAGAACATGTGCTCTGTTCTGCAGAGACCTATGCCTTCCGCTCCGAAGTCGACAGCTGTTCCGGTATCTTTTACCGTTTCAGCATTCGTTCGAACACCAAGCCTTCTGTATTCGTCAGCCCAGTCCATAAGAATAGAGTAATTCAAATACAGTCTTGATTCATTCGGATCACTCTCACCCATGGAAATGCATAATATCTCCGAAGGCTGGACATCCACTTTACCGTCATATATTTCTCCTGTGAAGCCATCCAGCGCAACCAGATCACCTTCCGCAATCTCTTTTTCTCCGCAGACCATCTTCTTTGACACACTGTCGACAATAAGACTGCTTGCTCCGGCAACACAGGGAAGTCCCATTCCCCTGGCAACAACCGCTGCATGAGATGTCATTCCTCCTCTTGAAGTGATGATTCCCTTCGACACCGACATACCACCGATATCTTCCGGGCTCGTCTCCTTCCTGCAGAGAATTACGTCTTCCCCTCTTGATGACCATTCTTCCGCATCTTCAGCGGTAAAGACAGCACGACCGCATGCTCCACCCGGAGAAGCGTTCAGACCGGTTGTGAGAAGATCCGCATGTTCTTTGCTCTTTCTATCAAGAACCGGAGCGAACAGTTGATTGAACGCACTTGCTGGAATCCTTTTCAGTGCAGTTTTTTTATCAATCAAATTTTCTTTAACCATATCGACGGCAATATTCACAGCGGCGAATACCGTTCTCTTACCTGTTCTTGTCTGCAGAAGATAGAGTTTTTTTTCTTCGATGGTGAATTCAATGTCCTGCATGTCGAGATAGTGCTCTTCAAGTACAGTTCTTATTGAAAGCAGCTCTTCGTATGCTGCTTCATTAACGTTTCGAAGAGTTGGAATCGGTTCTGGTGTTCTGATACCGGCAACAACATCCTCACCCTGTGCATTCATCAGGTATTCACCGTAAAAAACATTCTCTCCGTTGGCGGGGTTTCTTGTAAAGCAAACACCCGTCCCTGAATCTTCACCCATATTGCCAAAGACCATAATCTGAACATTGACAGCAGTTCCAATAAGTCCTGTAATTTCATTTATCTGACGATAACGTCTGGCTCTTGTATTGTTCCAGGAACGAAATACCGCATCAATTGATAACTTCAGCTGGATCCAGGGATCAACAGGGAACGGTTTGCCAATTTCCTTATTGTATATGCTGCTGAATTCATCAACGAGAATTTTCAGGTCATCAGTGGATAGATCTGTATCAAGGTCTATGTTTCTACTGGTTTTCATCCGGTCAATTGCTTCTTCAAACGCATGATGTGGAATACCCATGACTACATTACCGAACATCTGAATGAATCTGCGATAGGCATCAAGGACGAATCTTGGATTACCAGTTATCTGAGTGATTGCATCCATGGAATCTTTATTGAGACCCAGGTTGAGAACCGTATCCATCATGCCAGGCATTGAAACAGCTGCGCCGCTCCTTACAGATACAAGCATCGGATCTTTTCCTGATCCGAATTTTTTTCCGGTCGTTTTTTCCAGCTGAATCAGTTTTTCTCTAATCTGCTGCTCAAGTCCATCCGGCCAGCTTCCTGCATCTCCAACGTTATAGTATCCTGAACAGGCTTCGGTTGATATCGTAAATCCAGGTGGCACAGGAAGCCCCAGTCGGGTCATCTCAGCCAGGTTAGCACCCTTACCTCCAAGAAGCTCTTTCTGGGAACGGTCACCCTCGGTTTCATCTCCACCAAAGAAATAGACGTACTTAACGGAATTCATACAGAACCTTTCATTTTTTATAGATTTCCTGAATATTGCAGAACTGGTAATATATCATGGTAAGGTACTGAATTCAATATTCGAGTCATGTCTTGAATTCAAGTGCAGAGGAAGTTGATAAATGAGCCGGTTTACAGATTCACTGATTGTCTCACCGCTCTCCGATGGAAGAACACAGAATTCTGACAGATTACATGTTCAAGTCAACAGAGAAATCACGAAGACCGTCTATGTTAAGATGCTTTTTCAGAAATATGAGTCAAATTTGACATAATGACATGCGGTTGTTAAAATAATGTATATCTACTACTATCTTAAGTAATATGACATAATGTCAAAATACAAGGTTTGACCCCTATTTTCTTTTCCAGAGGAAGCTGAGGAAATCCTCTATTTCTCTCCGTTCAGCTTCGTTGATGGGTTCGATCCTGTCAAACACCCACGAACATACTTCTCCTGGACCTTCAAATTCATCAAGTCTGCCTGCAACCAGGGCGATTACTTCCGACATCTCTTCCCTTCTTACAAGGCCCGAAAGACCTGATCCGGCCTTCTCGGTTTCCACCAGCAGATCAGTACTGACAATTGAATCCAGGTCGACTGCTTCAGAGAGTGCAAGGTAATGTTCACCCAGTTGTGAAACGGAGATCTCGTACTCCAGCGCCAGCTGCCTCTGGGTAAAATGCGGGCCGTACTTTGTCACCGCGTATTCAAGAGCGGCGGCCCAGATGGCAGGTTTCCTGCCCCGTGGAGTAACTTTCGAACAGAAGCAGTTCCAGATATCAAGAGCCTGCCTGGACTTCTCCTTTGAATATCCATGCAGTTCCAGCATTCCACTTACCATTCCAGCAACCAGATCTTCAATAGGAAGGTCGTAATGGTGCAGGGCTTTTCGTTTCAGACTGACTCTGAGAGATTCTATTCGAAGAAGTGTATGTTCGATCCTCTCATCCTGCGGAGCAAGCTCCTTTGCCTGAAGAAGCAGGTGAAGGCTTTCTTCAATGTGTCCGGTCTTGGCTTCCAGCATGGCAAGGTAAGTAAGAGTTGCAGGTATACGGTATTTCTCCCTGCGAGCTGTTGCCAGCAGAAAACGCTGAGCTTCTTCATCGTTGTTCAGCATCAGGTGAACAAGCCCGAGTTTCCTGCGGGCATCAAGATCCTCCGGCAGGATATCCAGATACTCTTCGAGTGCTTCCCTGGCCTGCTCAAACCATTCGAGTTTGAGATAAACATCGGATGTAAGCAGCAATCCAGCGGGGCCGGGAACACCATGCCATTTGAAATTTGAGAGTCTCAGAGCCGCTTCTCTGGAACGTCCCTCATCAAGGTCAAGCTGGCTGAGATTGAGGTTTGCAAGGTCCTCATCAGATGTTTCACGCACAGCAGGGTCGGCAAGAAGTCTTTCCAGGCTTTCTCTTGCCATTTCATGATTATTCTCTTTCCTGGCTTTTTCAACCTGTTTCCAGAGCCAGTCTATTTTGTCATCAGATGGCTCGGTCAAAATTAATCCTCCTTTGTGACAGCGAGTATTCCGGTTACAGCAGCAGTTCTGCTGAAAACCGAAGATCCAAGAGCGTTTGCCTCTATTCTGTAAATATATGAGCCGGAGGCAATAGAATCACCGTCATGATCAAATCCGTTCCAGAGAATCTGATTGTAACCCTGAACGCAGGTAGCGGATAACTCCTCTATCTTCGTTCCTGAAACCGTGAAAATAGATACACTTATTTCTGAATCCTCGGATACTCTGAAGCTGAAGCATCTTTGCCCGTATCCGGGATTTGGATATACAAGAGCTTCAGTGATGCTGAGATCCTGATCTACCAGAATTCTGAGATTCAGCGTGTCCCTTGAACTGTTTCCGACACCGTCAATACTCCAGAGAATGATGCTGTGTTCTCCGGGAGTGAGCGCTTCTATGTCATATGTGAGTCTGCCGTCTGTGGAACTCCCTCGATTGTAGGAGAACCAGGCGCTAACATCACTTCCATTACCATCTATGAAAAGGCTGAGCTGCCTTCCGGAACCTCCAAGAAGGCAGATCCCGCTTGAATCGCTTATCTCGGCTTCAAGCGTTATATCCCCGGTTACTTCCGGATGCAGAACTCCATCGTAACCCCGGAGCCACATGGTTACAGAAGGGCCTTCAAGATCATTTCCGGAGGGGTAACCCTCGGTCAGAACGGTCGGATCCTGAGCTCCGCAGAGATCAGCCTCACCGGAAAGAACAGTCGCAGCTATCCTCGCGAGATCACCGGTCGTTGATTGAAGAGGAATAAAGCAGTCATGCTCGAACCCTCCGTTGCTGACGGTCTTCGTTCCCCTGAAGGCGGTACCTCCGTACTTGAGGTATTCTATTACTGTTCCGCCAAGACAGGTGTATGTCGTATACAATGAAGACTCCAGTATCTCGATAAAAGCCAATCCATCCTGCTGAAATCCGCTTCCGGTTATACTGTTGAACTCTCCGCTTCTGAGTGTGTCGCCGATAACTGATATGGAACCGTCAGGTTCAGGCAGAGGGAGAGGCATTTCAGGATAACCGAACATGATATAAAATCTGTTATTCATCTGGTATATACTTGACAGGGCGAGTTTTGACTGCCATACGGCATCCCCGACGTTAAGCCCTGGATTGTTTGTGAGCGAATCAACGATACTTCTGAAATAGCTGTAGTTCTGGCGACCGTAGGTTCCCCTGGTTCCGGCAACGGATGAAATACACCCTCCTGCAGGATGAGTAACAACTGCTTCGCCTATCGCGTCGGTACCCGGATTATCGAATTCCCCCACAGAGCAGGTCGACCAGAATGACACCGGCAGTCTCGATCCGTTTGTCAATCTGCCGACATCCTCGGAAAGCATCATTTTCTCATGCGCTATCTGGCCGGCAGCGCCATGCCCCATGTATGTAATGAACGCAAATCCCTGATTGAATGTCTCGATAAAGCTTTCCCTTGCCTCCGGTTTGTCAGGATGAGGGCCTTCGGGCGGCCATGATCCGGGAGGCCACGGATATTCTATGAGGTAGAACTTCTCTCTGTCTATGTGTCTGGGAAGGACTTCCTCAGCTATGCATTCGGTATCATTCGTATGATCAGTTTCACTTTGTGAGTTCTCCCCCCATTCATCATCGGCTGCAAGAAGAGCTCTGTTCATCCAGGTGCCTCGGTTCTGACCGTTCGCATACACAAGCAGTTTTGCCGTGCATGTTCCCAGCTCTGACAGATTATCAACCGGTATCCGCGAAATGGGAATCTCAGGCAGGACGGAGTTCTCATGAGTCATGACATAAAGATCATCCTGGCAGTCCGATCTGCTGGTGCCTAGTATGATCCAGGGCGGGATCATCACAGGTTGAGTAGTTGTGAATCCCAGGAAATCATAGTGACCGTCTCCTGTGAGAATTACTCCTTCCAGCCCGGAAGACCAGCTGTTAATTCCCCATCGTACCGCTGATCTTATCGCACCGGGGTCGGCAATTCCCTGTCCGAATTCATCATATATTTCGGTTGTTACAGCAACGACAGGACTGTTACCATCCTCATTGCAGAGCGCGACCATTCCCCATACTCCGTCGTAAAGCGATGGATGTACAACGAAAAGTCTGTCACCATCAGTAACCGTTCCGACAAGCCTTCCGGGGTCGGCGGATCTTATGGAATCAGGTGAAAGCCAGTCTTCGGAATCCATGAGAATGAAAACACTGGAGCTGTCAACATCAAAAGAAAAATCAAGTCGCCCGGCACTGTACTCGGTACCGGTCAGAAGCAGCGGGGCATCAAAACTCGATATATCGAATACACCGCAGTCAGAGGAAACATCACTGACCTGGAAATTGTACCTGCCCGTCTTCTCTCTTGAAGGGAATAACTGCGTTCCGGACACATTCCCCGGAAGCGCCGGATACTCGATATGCACCGAAGCGAGCCCCATCGTGCCGTCACCCGCATCATCAATGAATCTTATTTCCAGAGAACATGACCCTGACAGAAGCAGGTTTTCAACCAGGAGCAGCCGTTCGCCTGAGCCATACCATGAATCAGTAAGAATTTCTGTTCCATCAAGATACAGTGCTACCTCATGCAATTGAGAGCTGTCCAT
>DAOWNO010000207.1 GCA_030642525.1 Candidatus Aegiribacteria sp. | reverse complement strand
GGCAACGAGGTCCATGTGATCCATACCATGCATTTCGATATAGAGCGGCTCAAGAGTATGCGACCATGGTGTGTGTCCTATATCATGGAGTAAACCCGCAGCCTGCAGAGTTCTGCTCATCATGAGCTGTTCGTCCGCCGTGATTCCGTCGACCTGTTTGAGAACATGCTCTCCGATCCTATCCGCAAGATATGATACGCCAAGGGCATGTGACAGCCGCATGCAATGGGCTCCGGGGTAGCTCTGGTAGGTTGTACCCAGCTGATGTACAAGACTGAGCCTCTGGACTTCGACTGTCTTGATAAGGTCTTCCTGCAAACTGGAAAGTTTTATGTTTCCATGTACAGGATCGCGTATGTACATGACCTTTTTTCTGCTCGCATCTTCAGACATTATTTTTTCTCCATTCTCTGGCTCATCTGTGAAGCAATTCAGGATTTTGCAGTTGCGTTGTGTTTCATAGCAGATAATATTCTTGATTCTGGAGGAAATCGCACATGCAGACTTATGTTGACCTTCATTCACACAGTACTGCTTCTGATGGTACCCGATCACCTTTCGAACTGATCGAGATTGCAGCGGAGAGAGATTTATCCGTAATCGCGATAACCGATCATGATACATTTGATGGTATTCCAAGCGGAATGGGAGCTGCTGATTCAAAGGGAATAATCATGATTCCCGGTGTGGAACTGAGCGTTGATCTGGAGGAGAAAGGCTTATCCGCTCATCTACTTGGGTATTTCCCGGGGTCTGACCCTGAAAGATTGATATCCAGGTCAACTCCTCTTGGCAAAGCCATAGACTTTGTTCAGGGAGGCAGAGAAAGAAGGAATCCCCGGATACTTGAAAAGCTCAGTGAATCAGGTATACATGTTGACATTGATTCATTAAAACGCATTGCAGGCGGAGATGTTATCGGCCGGCCACACATTGCTGAAGCTCTTATTGAAGGCGGATATGTGGGGAATTTCAGAGAAGCCTTCGATAGATTCCTGGCAAAGGGGAAACCCGCATATGTTGACAGAGACAGGCTTCCAGTTCAAGAGGCGGTACGTCTCATAGCCGATGCTGATGGATTGCCCGTAATGGCTCATCCGGGATATATTCAAATGGAGTCGAATGAGCTGAAACTGTTTTTTGGCCGGATGAAGAACTACGGATTGGCAGGTATTGAAGTTTATTATCCCAGTCATTCCGCATCGTTCATTGGTTTGCTTAAGGAGTTCGCAGGTAGATTTGATCTTGTTCTTACAGGTGGAACCGACTATCATGGCCGGAAGCAGGATACTGTTCCACTGGGTGGGACACGGGATGGATTTTATATAACAGATGTAATGGTTGAAGATTTTCTAGCTCTGTGCATGGGCGAAAAATAGGAGGTAGTACGTGGCTAAATTGAGTGAACTTCTGGAGAAGATAGACAATGAAGTGAAAAGCGGGAACCGGAAGAAGGCTTTATTGATGGTGGATAAGCTGCTGGAGAAAATTCCGGATAACAAGTCACTCCTTGCCCGCAAAGCGAAGTACGGAAAAGAATACGAATTCGAAAAAAGAATAACAGCTCTTCAGGAGAAGTACGGCTCAGCATAGAATAATGCGGATAGCTGCAGCGGTTTCTTTATTTCTTATTATCGTTATCTCTCCATCATGCGGACTTCAAACCGCTACAAGAGATAGTCTTCTAAGTCAGAGCGAAATCTATGCCAGCAGAATTTCATTTGGATGGCAGAATCTGGACTGCTTTCAGCTTCGTGGAAACGTAAGACTTCAGGGAAGCAGTCTTGTAGCAAGGGGGCCTTTCGTACTCTGGGGAAGTGCTCGGGACAATCTGCTCAGAGGTGATTTCTATGGACCTGACGGCAGACCGGTTCTTTCGATGAATGGTAATTCAACAGGGATTCTGGTCTATATGCCACAGGATGATTATGCAGTATTCATGCCGGGCGGACTTCAGACTGGATCAGGCACTATTACAACAAATGGTCTGATTTATCTGATCAGAACCGGCTTTCCCCTGCTTCTGGAATCATGGATAATTACTGAAGGAGCCTTTATCGGGAATAGAACCATAGAATGGTCTTTCACAGTTCCTGATTCATCGGGATACATGCATCTGTCAATGAAAAGCGGAGATCTGTTTCCTTCAGTCTGTATCTGGGATTCAGGTAGATTCGAGATAACCGCTTCTTCTCCTCATGACGAGTACAGGGCGTGGCCCTGGAAATGGATCCTGTCTATCAACTCTAATTCTGTAAACATTGAGTTAACGGATATTAACTCATCAGCGATACCCTGGGAGGGTATCTGGGAGATGATCATTCCGATTCCTGTTGATACGCTTGATTCCAGTGCTTTCTGGCAGCCCGGCTGGAACATCCCGCAAAGATAGAGTTAAAGATAACGTTAACTGGCCAATCAGGTATTCGTTGATTTAATTTATAGAATATTACTTTATCCGTTTTTGCATGGAGTTGACGCAGAGCTGAATGTTTACTATTCAACCTGTTACGGATAAGTTTACGGGAGGTGAAATGAATACTTCTGGTTTCTTAAGCGGTCTTTTCGGAAGAAAACCGGGAACACTGCTTTCAACTGCTATGGCAATTGATCTCGGAACAGCCAATACCCTTATTTATCTTCAGGGGAAAGGTATTGTTCTTGATCAACCCAGTGTTGTTGCAGTTGACAGGGAAACAGGCAATGTAGTTGCCGTAGGTGATGACGCGAAAGCCATGCTTGGTCGAACCGGATCTACACTTGATGCTGTCAAACCACTGAAAGACGGAGTAATAACAAATGCTACCGCGACAATGGCTATGCTCAGAGAGTTCTTCAGCATGGCTCAGACGAGAAGATTTTCAATGCGTCCAAGAGTGCTTGTCTGTGTTCCAAGCGGAATAACAGAAGTTGAGATCTCTGCTGTGAGAACTGCACTTGAGAGAGCCGGTGCAAGGGAAGTTCTTCTTGTTTCAGAACCTTTGGCGTCTGCTATCGGTGTAGGGATATCCGTTGAGGGCGCCGCTGGTAACATGGTTGTTGACATAGGCGGGGGAACTACCGAAGTGGCAGTAATCAGTCTTTCCACTATCGCTGCGAATAATTCCATAAGGATAGGCGGAGATGAAATTGATGAGGCCATTGCAGGATATCTCAAGAAACGATACAGTCTGTTAATAGGAGAGAGAACCGCTGAGAAAGTAAAACTCAACATGGGTACTGTTCTGGAAAGTGATGACCGCGAATATGAGGTAAGTGGTCTTGATTTTGTTAACGGTATTCCAGAAACCTATTTAATCAGCTCCGAAGATATCAGAAACGCCTTGAAGGAAGTCATCGGCACTATTATTGAAGCTGTGCGACACGGTCTTGAAAAGACTCCGCCTGAACTTGCCAGTGATATCGTTGACCGTGGTATTGTCATGACCGGAGGCGGTGCGCTGCTTCGAGGACTGGACAGGCTTCTTATGAGTGAGACCGGTTTGCCGATACGTGTTGCTGATAATCCTTTGTCCTGCACTGTTCTTGGAGCGGGATTGATTCTGGAAGATATCTATCGGTATCGAAACCTTCTTCTTCAGTAGCATTTCAATATGAGCCTTGCTAAAAAAACCCGTCAGAGCACAATGAGCAATAAAGGCAGAAGATTGCTTCTGTATGTTGTGTTTTCAATAATTCTGCTGTTGATTGGTCCTGTTCTTCTTGGTGGGCTGGGAAGCTGGATGGGCGCCAGATTTTCAACCATGTTCTTTGACCGTTCTGATTCTCCGGTAATAGACGAACTCAGGAACGATATCATTCATCTGTTGCTTGAAAATGCTATTCTCAGAGAAGAAGCAATCAAGGTCGATCAATACCGCATTCTGCTTGGCATTACCCGGACCGGTAACAGACGCTCTCTTCCCGCCAGGGTGCTTTACAGGTCAGAGGGTCTTGTTACCGGAACCTTGGTTGTTGATCGCGGTACTCGTGATGGCGTTATATTGAACTCCGTATGCATCTCATCCGGAGGTCTGGTCGGAATAGTGAGTTCCGTGCAGGAGGCAACCAGTGAAATTCTGCCCGTTACCAACCCTTCAGTTAATGTCAGTTGCGTAACATGGCCATCCGGCGCCTATGGAATTCTGCAGTCATCTTCAACCGGGGATCTGAGGCTTGTGCATGTTGATCTTGCGAGTAGTGCAGAAATCGGAGACAGAGTACTTACGTCAAGATTTGGCGGAGTGTATCCTGATGGACTTCTTGTCGGCATAGTAACAAAAGTCTATTCCGGGGAATCAGGACTCGCGCTTAAGCTTGATGTTGAGTCAGCAGTTGACTTCAGAAATACCGGTGAGATTTTAATACTTCTGACCGATGAAACTTCTTCCGCCCTTGCGCGATAATAACGCATGCGAATGTTGTGTATTGAGGATGAAAGGTAGAATATGCAGGTCAGACTGTTTCTGCTTTCAATTACTGTCATTATTCAGTTTCTGCTGGAATTGACAGTCG
>DAOWNO010000289.1 GCA_030642525.1 Candidatus Aegiribacteria sp. | reverse complement strand
CGAGGATGGCGCTATCTACAGAGCGCTTGCTGAACATGAAGAGGAGTTCAGGATTTTATTCGATTCACTCGGTTTTGTGCTGCTGCGGCACAGGAGGGATTTCTTCTACTTCAGGGGCAGCAGCGGCTACAGCTCATTCGGTACACGCATTGCGGTGTTCTTCTTCATTCTGGTCGAATGGATAACCGAGAGGGGAGAGGGTCTGGAAGAGACGCTTTTTAGCCAGTCTTTTCTTATTTCGGATCTGCCGCATTTCCAGAGGGAACGTTACAGCAAATACATGGCTGAAGCAGGGATGGAGGATGAGGATTCCCTTCACAACCTTTTTCAGCGGATGGAGAGGCTTGGTTTTCTTCGCTGTGAGAACGATCATTCTCTGCGCTTCAAAACCCCTGCTTATCGGCTGCTTGACCTCTGCATGGAAGTACTCGGGGAAAGTGGTGAAGAACCTTCATGAGATATGCTACAGGTCCTTCCAGGCTGGTGCTGATTAACTCAGGCAAATTCGATTACGGTGAAGTGGAGCTTGGCAGCCCTCTCCATCTTATCGGACCGAATAATGTGGGGAAGACCACTCTTATCGCAACTCTGCAGTTTCTGTACGTTGACAGTCAGAAGCAGATGCACTTCTCACGCAGCCTTGATGAGACACGCCGCTACTATTTCCCCGGTCAGGACAGTTATGTGCTGTTCGAGTGCCTTACTCCAACAGGCTACATGGTTGTCGGAGTACGGGGACTTGGACCGCTGAAAGGGTGGGAGTTCAGACGGTTCCTTTACAAGGGCATGTATTCCAGAGAGGATTTTATTGACGGTGAGGGAAAGGTTCGGGGTTTCGATGATATCAGGCGTGATCTGGGTGTGCGTGATTACACTGAACTGAAACCTTCTGACATGATGAGTGCTCTTACAGGAATAGGTGGAGGAGGAGGTATGAATCTTGGTCTGGTTCCCGTACGGAATAGAAATGGTTATGTAAAATTCAAGACCATATTCAGAAATCTGCTGCGACTTGCCCACCTGAGCCAGCAGGAGCTGAAGACTTTTCTGCTGGATGTTAACAGAAGTGAACTGAGGCTGACTGAAATAGATCTTGCTGGTGACTTCTCCCCGCAATACAGGCGCGTGGAAAAATCAGTCCGTGAACTCGCGGACCTTCGCGCGAATGCGGAAATTGCCGTTGAACTGCTCAAACGTGATAATGACAGGAAAAAACTGCGGACAGAGCTTCCGGAGATACGGGCATCTCTTATTACTGCAAGCAGATTGAAACAGTCTGAACTTGAAAAGGAATTGAAAGACGCGTCCGCCGGACTGGATGCGCTGCGTCTTCAGGACAGCGAACTGGATCAGAGGAATCATGAACTGATGCGGAGCCTGAACGGAATTCAGAGAAGAATCGGCGTTCTTGAAGACAGACTTGAGCGGTTTCGAAGCTCCAGAGAAAAGTATGCTTCATATATGAATGAGTTCGAGGAGAGTAAGATAAAGAGCTTGGAAGAGGAAGTAACTGAGATTGCCCTGCTTCTGAAAGACGCTGTCCGGGAAGATGCCGATCAGGTCAGGAACAGACTTGCAGGTTCTGAAAAAGATCTTGAGAAGCGCAGGAGGAATCTGAACAATCTGTCGAATTCAGCAGCCGCGCGCTGGGGAGACCTTCCCGGGAAGAGTGATGGAATATTCCGCATCATCAACAAGGATATTCTATCTCTGCCGGATGGATCTGACGGGTTGGAAGTGCTGAACAGGGAAGGTGTTTCTCGCCGGCTGAAAACCATAGCGGATGGAATTGATTCCACTGTATATGAGGATGCCTTCATGAGACTGAATCTTGCTTCACTTGATACCCCTGATTTCAGCCTGCTGACGGACAGGAAGCAGCTGGAGCTTTCGATAGCCGGGCTTGAAGCGACCGTCGAGCGAGACAGGCAGACTCTTGAGGCGGTTGAGCAGAGAGAGGAGCTTGAAGCGCAGCACCTTGAGCTTAAGAAAGAACTTTCAAAGAAGCAGCGACTTCATAATGAGTGGGAGAAATTCGAGGAAGACCGGCATCATGCGGGGGAATGGGAAGAAGAATTAAAGGCGCATAAGAAAGAAGAGTCGAATATCTCCCTGGAACTTGATGAAATATCAGCGACCAGGCATGGACTGGCGGAAAAGGAGAGTCGGCTGTCCGGAAAGATTGATATCTGCAGGAATGATCTTGTGGAACTTTCAGAAAAGACAGCCGGGCTTCCCGGGCTTCCCTCTCAGTGGGTTTCAGAAATCAGAGGAGTTGAATCGGAGCTTGGTCTGGATGAACTCTTCCGGCGGTTTGAAAGAATGTTCGGTCGCCAGGAGAGTCTGAGTACTCGGATAGCAGATGGTTTGAGGGGAATTGAATCCAGAACCTATGGTAAATACCCGGCTTCAGATGAGGACGGGACGCTTGCGCTGCTTCGCGAGGATATCGCCGCTCTGGATGAGAAGGAGGAAGCTGTCAGGAAACTCTGGCTGGGTCTGGCTACAGATCTGGGGCAGGCTTTTAAGTCTCTGCTCCAGAGTTACGAGATACTTGAAGGGAAAGTGAGAGATCTGAACAGACAGCTTTCCGGTGTTTCGATTTCAGATCTGAAAAGGCTGACTCTCAGAATCTTCGAGAACCGACAGTGGACGACTATGATCCGCAGGAAGATAGAGGCGGATGAAATGCCTCTTTTCTCCGACAGGAAAGCAGTGGAGGAATCGCTGGAATCACTTGGAGAGTTGCTCAGAAAAACAGCTGGAGGAAAAATTCACCTGCTTGACATGTTCAATCTGAGTTTCGAGATAACAACAGCGGACGGGAAAACGAGAACATTCACCAGACTGGAAAACATTGAATCTCACGGTACGACTATTACCATCAAAGTACTTATGAATCTCATGCTTCTTCGCGGTCTCATTGCCGGCAGGGAAGTAATGATTCCATTCTACCTGGATGAGGCTTCAAGCCTTGACCGGGATAATCTCTTTTCAGTTGTTGAAGCAGCTTTCGGTATGGGGTTTCCCGCTATTCTCGCCAGTCCGGACGCAATGGACGCGGCGGAAAATCTTTACTTCATGAGGGATATCAACGGTCGGGTGCATCTTGATCCTGAGAAATCAAAAATTCACCTTTCCCGCAGCTATGCTACCAATGTGCAGAAACCTGAAGAATATGAAACCGGTTGATCCCTTCGCGGCGATTCTTCGAAAATTGCTTTGGAACGGGCATATACCCTCAAGTAAAGTGAAGGGAAGGAATAGAGAGCGGCTGAAAAGTCTGTTTGCATCTGGTATCCTCAAAGAGGAGCCCAAAGCAGGCGGTAGACGGATTGTGAT
>DAOWNO010000135.1 GCA_030642525.1 Candidatus Aegiribacteria sp. | reverse complement strand
TCTTCCACAGAAGTGGCAACTTCATACATATCAAATATTCTTCGCACAAAACCGCCCGGCGGCACAAATCTAGGTCCCACAACCATCGGGAATACAATCTCATATTCACCATCATCGTACTCTACCGGCGCCACGTAACTGATCTCAATTACAATACTGTCACCGGGAAGGATATTTCCAACACTTTGCGTAAAAATGTTCGGACGTTCCTGTTCCAGCAAACTTGCGGTCTGACCGGATGCAATCGCCTGCTCATAAACCTGCCGCGCAAGATCCCTCTCATGGATTTTTCCCTCGATGAATCTGTCACCTATCCACATGTTCATTCTGTCAACCGCACCACTCTGAGGGAGAGGGAATGTATAGACAGCTTCTATAGGCTCTTCATATGGGTTTCCATAAATCTGGCGGACGGTTGCCCGCTGGAGATTTCCGCTTATGGTTATCTCCACCTGGGTATGTTCCAGTGGAAGTTCGCCTATAACGCCTTCTTCTCCAACAACCTGCATCCTGCCCGCAGTTGATTCCTCCCCTGAATCTCTCTGGGAGAAAGCAGTTGCCACAGCAAGGATCAGTACTGTGATTATCAGGTGTTTCATTCTTTCAGACCTCCATGTTAAAGTTTTCTGTTTCCTATTCTGATACATGGAAGATCGGCAGGCTATTCCATCATGTTAATTAAGAACGGTAGTCAATCGGTTTCTGATATAATTTCCTTTGCGTACGGAAATGATGTACACTCCGGCGGGAACTCTATTGTTGAACGGATCGGTTCCTTCCCAGGATACTCTCTGTGGAGAGTGAATTTCAGTCTCCCAGATCAACCGGCCGGCAAAGTCATGAACAGATACGTCGGCAGAACCGGCAGAGAAATCTACGTAAAAAGCGATTGGCGCGTCCCTTTCGGCGGGATTGGGATATGGCGGGGAAATGGTGAGCTGTACTGGAGGCACCGGAGGATCACTGTGAGACTGTCTTACTTTAAGAGCCGGATCCATGAATGCGCTCCAGGAAAGAAGGCTCTGAAATGTTCGATCATATCCGCCGTGCATGTATGGGATCCGCAGATCCTTTGCTATGGAAAATGCAAGTCCTATACTTGGAGAGTGCTCCCGGAATACCTGCCTGGCCAGATCGATGCACATCCATTCACTGGGTCCCAGAGAGGGCCAGAATCCTTCCCATCCGTAGCTGGTATTGAACATTACCGCCACTCCGCCGCCATCCGGAGCATTCAGAAGGGCTTCTGCGCAGCATTCCAGCCCGATATACTCCGCGGGGTGACATGCTATACTGGTATGAATTCCTGTTTTATTACCATTATGAAGACTGTCCGTAGCAATCCAGTTCGTCATCATACCCATCGGTGCTGAACTCCAGTAGATCCCTCTATCATTGCCATGTCCGGCGTAGTGGTTCCAGCCGGTACCGCTGCTGATAATTGGAATATGGGTGTCAATTCCATCGCCATACAATATCTCGTATGCTTTTGTTATATCCCACCATGCAGGCATTGTAACCGCAATAGAATCACAGCCTTTTGCTCCTGTATATCCGATATCCTCAAACAGCACAGCTCCGCAGAGTACCGCCCTGGAAGGCCAGTCTCCCGGTGTAGTGCTGCTCTGGTAAGTGATGTTCTTCTGAACAAAAATCTCAGCTTCTCTCACGGTTGAGAATAACGCTCTTCCAAGAAGAACATCCGCGTAAAGATCAAGATCGTCATCCGGCTGCCCGTATCTGCCGTCACCGTTGCCATCCCATGTACCGTCAAGGTCGGCGAAATACAGATCAACCGGAGCATTATCAGGTAATCCTTCACAGAGAAGCTCCACCATTCTCACAGGAACAAGAGTTTCATCACCGGCAAGAAGCACGAATACTGTGCCATGCTCCAGGAATCTATCTATTATGAAATTGCGCAGTTTCTCCGCATCATCTCGTCCACTGAAGTTATCGAGAATTGCATGAACGCCGGCTATCTCGACTGTCCGTCCGTGTCTCTCATGAAGATCCGCAAGCGGTTGCATCGTATCTACATAGGAGCTATCACATACTATCAGATATTCGGCATCCCCGGAGACCTTGAATGACGGTTCGTAAACAGGGATCATTTCAGTGTTATCAATCAGAGCGCGGATTCTCCTCCGTGCGACTTCGTTCTGTTCAGTGGACAGATTAGTTGGAAATCCTTCATCCCAGGATACGGTTACTTCGATTTCTGTTAAAAGAGAGAGTTGACCGTCTGCCGGCAGGTACTCCCATGGCTGCAGAAGACATGAAGCTATTCTGAATCCGGATATCGTTCCGGTGTGAGTCCAGAGGACAGGGTCTGAGGGCCAGATCGAATTCGATGCATATATCTGTGGTTGAGGAAGCCGAATGGATGGATCTGAAATCCTGCTGAACGGTCTCGGTTCAGTTGCGGGTATTACCCTGATACCGGGTTGACTGATTGAGGATTCGCTTAATGCAGATACGTGAAAAGAAACATTCAAAGCTCCGTTCGGCAGCAGAAACACTACCGGAAATACTGGAAGCAGGGGCGCGCCGGGCTCTCCGCGAAGTTCCATACCGGGGAATTCCACTACGTTCCATATATTTTCAATTTCGATGGTTACAAGAGCTGGATCGAATTCAACCGTACGCGTAATCGAACCTGCGATGGCTGGAAGCCCCCCGAGCACCAGTAACAGCACCGGCAGAATTAATCTCAAATTCAGTCCCTTCGTTACATGGCATGTACTCTGAATATATTACAATACTCTGGTAATGGTTCCCGATTGAGCAACAACCAGGATAACAGGTTTCGTGGAAGGTGTATACATTGAAAACAAGAACTTTCAGGGTGATCCCCAAAATACCGGAACAGCTTACCGCTCTCAAACAGATAGCTTACAATACATGGTGGACATGGAATTCGCAGGCGATTGAACTCTTCCGATGGATAGATTCCGACCTGTGGGAAAAATCATACCACAACCCGGTGCGTCTCCTTGGGCATGTCAGTCAGGAAAGACTCAAGGAACTCGCACAGGATAGCGTATACCTTTCACACCTGGAAAAGACTACTGAACGTCTTACGAATTATCTTGAGAGAAGCACATGGTTCGATGCTCTGAAGAAACAGAATAAGGCTATCAACGACAATTTCCTTGTCGCCACTTTCTCAGCCGAATTCGGTCTGCATGAGAGTATTCCAATTTATTCGGGCGGTCTTGGTGTTCTCTCTGGAGACACTATTAAGAGCGGGAGTGAACTCGGGCTCCCCATGGTTGGGGTCTCACTGCTTTACAGACATGGTTATTTCAGCCAGTATCTGAACAGCGACGGATGGCAGCAGGAACGCTACTTCGTTAACGATTATTCCAATATGCCTGTTGAGCCGGTTTTCGGTAATGACGGCAGCCAGGTCTCAGTGGATGTACCGATGGGAAACAGAGTTGTTAAAGCCGCTGTCTGGAGAATAAAAGTAGGCAGAGCTGATCTGTTTCTGCTTGATACTAATCTTCCTGAGAACAGAAAAGATGACCGTGAGATAACCGGACAGCTCTACGGCGGTGACAGAAAAAAAAGGATTCAGCAGGAAATAGTACTGGGTATTGGCGGCCTTAGAGCT
Organism: Candidatus Aegiribacteria sp.; assembly: GCA_030642525.1. GTDB lineage: Bacteria > Fermentibacterota > Fermentibacteria > Fermentibacterales > JCC-6 > Aegiribacteria. Next base: position 2,616 of record DAOWNO010000135.1, on the reverse strand, counting down.
CTGGATGAAATGAACCTGACTCCCACGGTAAGACATATAAATGAAGGGCATTCGGCATTTCTGATAGTAGAACTGATAAGGAAGCTCATGAAGGAGAACCTGTCATTTCCTGAAGCCAGAGAATTAGTTTCCGCCGGTAATGTCTTCACGACACACACTCCGGTTCCCGCCGGCAACGAGGAGTTTCCAGCTGATCTGGTAATAAAATATCTACATCCAATGATAAAGGAAATGGGGCTGACCAACGAAGAGTTTCTTCAGTTCGGCCATTATAACGATAACCCCAATTTCTCCATGACGGTTTTCGGTCTTCGATTCTGCGGTTTTCGGAACGGTGTAAGTGAATTGCATGGCAGAATTTCAAGAAAGATATGGAAAGATGTCTGGCCGACTCTTCCTGAAGCAGATACTCCTATAACACATGTAACAAATGGTATTCATCCTGAATCATGGGTATCGGATGAAATGGTTAAGCTCTTCAGCAGATATGTCGGTCCGAGATGGTCAAGTAATAAAACAGACAGCATAGCATGGAAAAAGATTGAAAAGGTTCCAGATTCCGAACTGTGGCCGGCACATACCAGAATGAGAGAACGACTCATCTCATGGTCAAGGGACAGATGGGAAAAGCAGATCAAACGGATGGGGCTTTTCAAACCACATCTTGAAGATATCCCTGTCCTTGATCCTGAAACTCTGACCATCGGATTCGCAAGGAGATTCGCATCATACAAAAGAGCAACTCTGCTTCTCCGTGATGAGGAACGCCTGAATCAAATCGTTAACGATCCTGAAAAGTCTGTGCAATTCATCTTTGCAGGCAAAGCTCACCCGCATGATACTGAAGGCAAAGAGCTAATCAGAAAATTAGTCCATCTCTGCATGAAGGAGGAATTCTACGGCAAGATCATCTATCTCGAAGACTACAGCATTGATGTGGCAAGACAGATGGTTCAGGGAGTAGACGTTTGGTTGAATACCCCGAGACTTCCCATGGAGGCAAGTGGAACAAGCGGAATGAAAGCCTGCTTTAACGGAGTGATTCAATGCAGCGTTCCAGACGGATGGTGGGCCGAAGCTTACGAACCGGGAATGGGCTGGTCGATAGGGGAAGGTGAGGAATACGATGATCCTGACCTTCAGGACAGACTGGAAGCAAAAGCTCTCTACAACTTAATTGAAAACCAGATTGCCCCAATCTTTTACGACAGGGATAGAAACGACATCCCGGTAAACTGGATCAGAATAATGAAAGAATCAATGAAAAAAGTCTGTCCCTTTTTCAGCAGTAACAGAATGCTGATGGAATACACAAATGCATCATACATTCCAGCATGCGAACGCGCAAAAAAACTTTCAGATAATAACTACTCCGGCGCCAGGAATCTGGCTGAATGGATGGAGAAGGTCAGAAAAGCATGGGGTGCAATTCAGATTAAACAGGTAGAATGCGAGATGGAAAACGGCACCTGTGAAGTCGGCGACCCGCTCCCTGTTATAATTACAGTTCATGCTCCGGGGCTTCTGCCCGAAGATCTGCAGGTTGAAATTCATCAAGGCAAGATCGAGCCTGACGGATGGTTGAGCGAAAGAAACCTGATTCTCCTGAAATTCGACCGGGAGGAAGAAGGTAATTTCATTTTTACCGGATCATTTGTGTGCAATCATTCCGGCAATCAGGGTTTCACCGCAAGAATCCTTCCGTGCCACCCGGAGTTCGGCCTTATAATTGAACCCGGTCTTGTAAGCTGGTGGGAGTAGCTATCAGGAAATGTACTTGCATTCCGGAAACCCGGGTACTTGACATCAAACGAGAATATTGCCAGATGTTTGATTGCCCGTAAAGATATACCCGCGGGAGCGCAAGGGGACTGGTGTCCCTCCCGGACTTCAAATCCGGTGTTGGGTGCTAAAACCATCCTGGGTGGGTTCGATTCCCACACGTTCCCGCCAATCATATAATCCTTTCCAAAGCATTGGGCAGGGATACAGGTACGCCAGTCCCGGGGAAACTGTTTCGTACAGCTTCAAGATGTTCTCTCAGGTCTGGAATCAATATTTTGCTCAGTATAGTCATTCTGTCCTTATCGCCCTTACCGCTTCGAACTATCAAAGATCACCAAGTCCTCAATGGGGTTATCCGCGAATCTATCGATCTCATGTGAAATAATATCTCCTGAGAATCGATGATATAGCTTAACAGCATCAAGAGCCTGTCTGATCTGCCAATCCTTTTTACCCTCTTCCTCAAGTATCTTCGAATACTCAGGATCATCCGGTCGCTGTAGGAATAAGTAGTGTCTAACCCACCAGAGCATATAAGGTTGGTGTTTCTCATTCATCAGTTTCAGTTCGCTAAGATACTGCTCGAACTCTTCCAGTTGACTTTGCATTTAAACTCGCTCCTTACTTTAACAGCAGCTGTTAAACAACGTCTTTCACAGTGTTAGTATACATTTGTTTACTACACAATGTCAAGATAATCGCCTTGACCCCCAGTATCCTGTACTGTATTCTTATACTGTTAAACTAGAAAGAGAATTGAACAGCTGCTGTTAAATCATTGTTAGCACACAGAAAGGGATTGACAAACAGTATCATTATTGATACTATACT
>DAOWNO010000177.1 GCA_030642525.1 Candidatus Aegiribacteria sp. | reverse complement strand
GCCAGACACGGAAAATCTCATCAGAGAACGCCTGTCCTAAAGTCACGACTCCCTTAAAGTCAAGAATAATGGTTTTGAACTTTTCCAGACCTGTCATTACTCTTCGAGCCTGGGAACGCGAAGTATAATTTGTGTCTTTTTCGAACAATTTGATAAATACTTCCGTCTTACTGAATGAGTAATGATTATCTGTGAACCGATCAAAGATATTCCTCAGTTCTTTTGTTGAATCAAGGCTTACAGAAAAAACAACTCTCGTTCCTTTCGTACTATTGACATTTCTGATGAAAACATCTTCAACCAGGTTATCAAAGATCAGTTTCTTTTGTGAACTCTGTATGGTCAGAATATCACCCGATCTTGAAGTAAAGAAAATTCCCTCACCGCTGTGTGAAGCTGGAGACGTACTCAATTTTCCTTTAATGAGATCCTGAATTGCGTCCATATCGTTGTCTCGGTTCAACTTGATTCTTATATTGTTATAAATGCCGATTCCGTAATCTCTAACTTCAAACAGGATATTTTCAGGTTTTCTCTCCATTTTAACTTCTATCTTCTCTGAAGATGAATGTTCTATTGCGTTATTGAGCATCTCACAGAAAGCATATTCAATTATCCCGGATACATTCTCAGAAAGCCCATATATTATCCCGGTTCTGGTTTTTATACGGGAATAAACCTCGTCTTCGCTCAGATTTTTGTTAGAGAGGATATTGTGAACTTTTTTTATGGATCTATTCTCTCTTGCCACCCTTTTTTCAGTAGCAGGAATGTACTTTGCCCTATTTGCTTTACCTGTGAGAGTAAGCGCACCTTCCTCGCGTAGTTCCCTGAAAAAGCGGTCAACATAGGTTCGAGAGAAACCGGTGGCCTTTATTATTTCAGATGAACGAACCTCTCCGTTCTTCCATAAATATTTTAATATTAATGATTTTACATCCATGCTATACTCCAGTGTGTTTACAACTATGCAATGTTCATTAGTATTTAAGTTATAAACAATCTGCAAACAAGCAGTTCGTGGAAAGTTTGCAACTATCCTTTCATACTAATATTGAAGTTGTAAACAAGTTGTCAACCTTGCTCTGATAAAACGAACTGAGGCTTTGCTTCCGGAAGGGGGGAACTTCATCATGGTTCCATTGACTGGGGAGGCTTGAAGACTATGATAGAAAGTCACTTGGTATGATCAGTTATCGTAATAAGGATGAGGGTTGTATTTGAGTAATACATCAGCACAAAGCAAAGTGGAAATAAGGCTGGGAACATCCGGATACAGCTTTACTGACTGGGTAGGTCCCTTTTACCCTCCGGGCACTTCGCGAGGGGAAATGCTTGCATACTATTCTTCACGTTTCTCTGCCGTCGAGGTAAACAGTACCTACTATCGCATAATGCATCCGAAGGTATCCTGGAACATGGTCAAAAAAACCCCTGAGGGATTCGAATTCATTGTTAAGATGCATTCAAGCATGACCCATTCAAGAGACGCGACAAAGGATCAGTGGAATGATTTCAACGAGATGCTGAAACCGTTTATTGAGAATGATAAGCTGTCCGGGCTTCTGGCGCAATTTCCATATTCCTTCAAGCCGTCTGATGAGGGTTTGCGTTATATTGAGGAACTTAATGAAGAAACCGATGATATACCTCTTGCAGTCGAGTTCAGATACGATGAATGGTACAGGCATGAAACCCTCGAGAGGATAAGCGCTGATGGAATTGCTCTGGTTACGGTGGATCTTCCCAGATTACCTCATCTTCCTCCCCCGCAGGCCATAGGAGGAAAACCATTCGGTTATATAAGATTGCACGGAAGAAACGCGCGGCAATGGTGGAGTGGTGGCCCGCTGAGGTATGATTATGCATACAGCAATAAAGAACTGCGCTCATGGCTGCCTGTTATCAACAGGCTTGGTTCGGAATCAGGCAGAACATTTGTGATGTTCAATAACTGCCATTTCGGTCAGGCAGTGAAGGATGCCATCCGGATGGATGGATTATTTAAAGGAGAATGATGATGAAACTGATTTCTGTATTTTTCTCGCTCGCAGCGGTAACATTCCTTATAAGTGCTGGATGCGGGACCACGGGACCGAGCATCACAACGAATTTTCCCTTCTTCTTTCTTCAGGATGTGGATGTTTCCGGCATTCCGGAAGACTGCTGCTATCTGAAGAATAGTGGTGACGGAATCGCCGGTGCGGACAGTCTTTATTTCATCGATTACCAGAACGGTTACTGCAGGGCTAAAGTCTACCTTCAGGGTTATCCGATAGAGGATGTCGGCGCAACGGCAGAAGGTGGTTATGCGCTGGCGCTGTGCGGAAATCTTCTGTTCTACGTAAGTAATGATACATATTCAGTTCATGGTCCGATCCCTCTGGCATCGTATGGCAGCTTCATTCTCACCAACCCGACAGGCGGGAACCGGCACCTTTATTCAGTAGGATCAAACGGCACCATAACGACCATAAGTTCGCTTTCATGGGATGTAACAGCTGTAGATACAGTATCCGGTCTTATTGAGCCTGTAGCTGCGGTTATAACTGCAGATGGATCTTCGATATTCATAGCGGATGGTTACGATAACACCGTTAAGAAGATATCCACCGGCAACCTCGGAACAGTCAGCGCGGAATGCGAAGTGGCAGGCGGGATCAATGACCTGTACGCCGGTTCAGGAAATCTTATCTATGTCGCGCCTGATTCTATCAGTGAGATCTGGGGGATTGATACCGGAACCGGTCAGCACTACTCAACGTATCCTGTATCTTCGCCAGCAGTATCAGTGGCAGTTACTCCGGATGATCACTACATATATGTCGGTTTTCAGGGCAGCGGGATTACAGTTATCAATGCTCAGAACCTTGACATAGAAGCGTCCTCCGTCAGTTATGGCACTCCGCACGATATTGCGATTAATCCAAACGGTAACAGGGCGATACTCTGCACCAGTCTGGGCAAGATCATAACCCTCCAGAAATAGGATGGGAAGACAAATATGAATACAGATCACCATGGTTCCTTTGATACAACCGGGAGCAGTGAGCAGCCCAGCGAAACAATGAAACTGCTTCTTGAAAGGGCCAGCTGCAGGGATTTCAAGGAGAAACCGATACCCGAGGACCTAATGTATTCCGTACTCAACGCCGGAGTGCATGCGCCAACCGGCGGTAATCTTCAGCCATTCTCTATTATACGCATCGAAAACAAAGAGATGAGACAGTGGTTTGCCGACAAATGCGAACAGAAATTTATTGCGAAAACACCAACATCCCTTTTATTCTGTATTGATATGCACAGGCTGAAGAGATGGGCAGCTCTGTGCAATGCGCCATTTGCGGCTGACAGAGCATTCAGGCATTTCTGGATTTCCTTTCAGGATACCGTCATTGCTGCCCAGAACATCTGTACCGCAGCGGATGCGATGGGTCTGGGCTCGGTTTATATAGGCACCGTGATGGAGTTTATTCCGGAAATGAGGGAGAGGCTGGAACTTCCGGATGGAGTTCTTCCTGTAGTTTTACTCTGTCTCGGATGGCCCAGGCACTACCCTGATCCCCGCAGGAAACTGGATGTCAATGTGCTCGTTCACAGCGAAAAATATCACGATCCAAACGATCAGGAGCTGCTTGAAGCTTTCGAGAAGAAGTACCCCGGCAGGAAGACTGATCTCACAGACCAGCACATGGAAATTTTCCGGACAGTCTGCGAAGAGACGGAAAGCAGGGAACTCTCAGACAGGTTCGTAGAGACAGTAAAAGAAAAAGGATTCTTCAATATGGCACAATTGTACTTTGGTCTTCATTACCGCGCCAGCATGATGGCTGAGGGCAATCCCGACATTCTGAAGGTAATCAAGAAAGCCGGGCTGGATTTCTGGGAGTAGAATGATGAACAACATGGTGAGCAGGATATCAAAAGGATTAAGAGAGATCGCGGAACCTGACAGGGCAGCAAAACACCAGAAGTTTTTCAAGACAGGAGAAGGAGAGTACGGGGAAGGTGACAAGTTCATTGGCGTAAGAGTCCCGCTGATAAGAAAACTGGTACGGGAATTTCAAGGCCTTTCACTCGAAGAGACAAAAACACTGCTGTTCTCGTTATGGCATGAAGAGAGACTGTTTGCTCTCCTGATGATGCGCGATTCATTCAAGAGAGGTGACGATAAACGAAAAGAGGAGATCTATAATCTTTTCATGAACAGCACTTCACAGATAAATAACTGGGATCTGGTCGATTCATCAGCGCCTTACATCGCCGGAGCCTGGCTGTTCGACCGGGATAGAACACCTCTCTACGAATTCGCTGAATCAGACAACCTGTGGGAGAGAAGAATCGCCGTAATTTCAACTCAGTATTTCATAAGAAGAAACAATTTCGCGGATACACTGAGAATCGCGGGAATTCTTCTCGAAGACAGGGAAGATCTCATCCATAAAGCGGTTGGATGGATGCTGAGGGATGTCGGCAACAGAAACATGAAGACCGAGGAAAAATTCCTGAAGAAGTATTACAGAAAGATGCCCCGGACGATGCTCAGGTACGCCATAGAGAAATTCCCCGAAGAGAAACGGCAGATGTACCTGAAGGGGCTCATTTGAGCAACTGCATATAACTTGACATGACCTCCCTGCAGGGACATTGTGATCCTTCGATAATCTGAAGGGTTCAAATGGCAAGATTCACCGTCAGATCCGACCTCTGCACAGGCTGCATGAACTGCCGGACAGTCTGCTCACTTCTGCGATCCGGAAAGCACGACATATCCGCATCGGCAATAAGGGTGAATCTGGACCTATTTTCGGGAAAACACTCACATATCTTCTGCCGGCAGTGCGAAAACCCGGAATGCCGAAAAGCCTGCCCGGTGAATGCCATATACAAGGATTTGCACAGCGGAGCCTGGAAGATAAATTACGATCTATGTACCAATTGCGGAGCATGTGTGGAAGCATGTCCCTTCGGAGCCATGTTCTGGCATGAGTCTGATAAAAGCCCTTTTAAATGTGATCTTTGCGGGGGAACACCGGCCTGCGCAGAAGCCTGCCGTTTCAACGCAATAATCCTGGAAGAAACATGAAATACGGCGGCTACGCTGGGAAACTTCTCAGGGTAAACCTGAGCACAGGAAATATTGAGCAGCAGGATACTC
>DAOWNO010000028.1 GCA_030642525.1 Candidatus Aegiribacteria sp. | reverse complement strand
ATTATTGTAACAAATGTTGAGAAAATGCGGTTTACGGGTAGAAAGCTTAAACAGAAAGAGTACCACCGTCATACAGGATATCCTGGCGGCAGGAGGGTTACTCGCATGAAAGAACTGCTTGATAAGCATCCTGACAGAATTCTCAGAAAAGCTGTTCGGGGAATGCTGCCAAAGAACAGGCTTGCCCGTAAGCAGATCAGAAAGCTGAAGATATATGTGGGAAATGAACACCCGCATGAAGCTCAGGAACCAAAGAATCTTGAAATTAATGTTTCCAGGGAGGTGAGATGAAGCAGTACATAGGTGTAGGAAGACGGAAAAGAGCAACTGCAAGGTGCTATCTGAGGCCTGGAAACGGCAGGATCAAGATCAACCACAGAGATCCAGGAGAATATTTCAACCTTCGCAGGCAGTTCGAGCATGCATTTGAGCCTCTTGAAACAGTTGGAGTATCTGACAAGTACGATCTGCTTGTTAACGTTCACGGTGGTGGAATTACCGGGCAGGCCGGTGCAATCAGACTTGGAATAGCAAGAGCTCTGATTACGGTAGATCCCGAATTCAGACCTTTGCTGAAATCGGAGGGTATGCTTCGGAGGGACCCAAGAATAGTCGAGAGAAAGAAATACGGTCAGCCAAAAGCAAGAAAGCGCTTCCAGTTCTCAAAACGATAGAATACAGGTGTGCCTGATATCTTTCTGTCTCATCTGAACACACACGGTTGGTGGTGATGACCTCGGTGTCTCCTGTACACGGAGATTGGTTCGATCAAACCGACCGGTGGATAACCGAAAGGATAAGTAAATGGAAATACCTTCCATGCAGGAAATGCTGGAAGCCGGAATTCACTTCGGTCACCAGAAAAGCCGATGGAATCCCCGGATGCGGAATTACATCTTCATGGCTCGAAATGGCATTCATATCATTGATCTCAAAAAGTCCAGAGCTCTTCTGGAGGATGCCTGCAATCTGATTGCCAGAACTATCGCATCAGGTAAAAGCGTTCTTTTCGTTGCCACCAAGAAGCAGGGAAGGGAATGCCTGAAGGAACACGCCATCAGATGCGGTCAGTACTATGTCACTGAAAGATGGATGGGTGGCATGCTCACAAATTTCAAGACCATTTCCAAAGGCATAGAAACTTTGATTGAACTTGAAAAAGCTGAAAAGGACGGGTTTCCTGCAAGCATGACGAAAAAGGAGATTCTTCAAAAAAGAAGGCAAAGGGAAAAACTGGAGAAGGATCTTACAGGTATTCGCCATATGAAAAAGCTGCCTGGAGCAATTGTGGTCGTAGATATCAAGAAGGAGCAGATCGCTGTTCGCGAAGCAAGGAAACTCAATATTCCCTGTGTAGGAATAGTTGATACGAACTGTGACCCGACGGAAGTTGATTATCCGATTCCGGGAAACGATGATGCAATCAAATCTATTTCACTGATTATCGGCACTCTGGCTGATTATGTCCTTCTTGGCGCTGAAGGAGCTGCTCCTGATACTTCAACGGAGAAACTGATTCCGACGGTTGATATCACGGATACCGGTGAATCTGAAGAGAAGAAGACAGCTGCTGCCAAACCGGAGAAGAAGACACCTGCTGCCAAGCCGGAGAAGAAGACACCTGTTGCCAAACCGGAGAAGAAGACAGCTGCTGCCAAACCGGAGAAGAAGACACCTGTTGCCAAGCCGGAGAAGAAGACAGCTGCTGCCAAACCGGAGAAGAAGACACCTGCTGCCAAACCGGAGAAGAAGACAGCAGACCCATCCGTAAAGAAAACTACGGCAGGGAAGACTGAAAAGAAAGCTGCAGCAGAAGATACTTCTGGAGATACTGCAAAGGATACGGCTTCAGTCAACGAGAAGCCGAAGGAAGCTCAGGAAGAGGGAAAGGATTCGGGTGAATAATGTCCATTAATCTGGATCATCTGAAACAACTTAGAAAAGCTACTGGAGCAGGAATGATGGACTGCAAGAAAGCACTCGAAGAAAGCGATGGAGACTTGCAGAGAGCCATTTCATTCCTTCGGGAAAAGGGTGTTAAAGTAGCATCCAGGAAAGCTCTCAGAGAAGCTGCAGAGGGATTGATTGTATCGTACATACATCCTCCCGGCAAGCTGGGAGTACTGGTGGAGATTAACTGCGAAACTGATTTCGTTGCCAGAACCGATGATTTCCAGAAGTTCGCAAAAAAGGTTGCGATGCACATAGCGGCATATCCTCCAAATGTTGTATCCCGCAACGACCTGCCCGAAGAAGAAATTGAAGCTGAGAAGAAAGTACTTCTTGCGCAGCTGAAAGATTCAGGTAAACCGGCTAATATCATTGAGAAGATTATTGAAGGGCGACTGGATAAATATTACTCGGAAGCCTGTCTTCTTGATCAGGAATGGGCAGATGATCCTGATGTAGGAACAGTTAAAGATGCACTTACCAATCTGATAGCGAGACTTCGTGAAAATATTGTTATCAGTCGATTTGCAAGATTCTCCATAGGAACCTGATGAAAGAGGAAGACCGGACCGCCAGGATTCTCCTGAAGATAAGTGGAGAAGTTCTGGCAGGTGAAGCTGGTCACGGTATTGATTCTCTTACGGTAAAGAGACTGACAGAGTCCTTGATGGACCTTGTTTCGGATGGCATTCAGGTTGGAATTGTAACCGGTGGTGGTAATTTCATCCGGGGAAGAGATCTTTCAACAATAGATCGAATAACCGGAGATCAGATGGGAATGATTGCTACCGTAATTAACAGTCTTGCACTGAGAGATGCTATTGAAAAGCACGGCGGCGATGCTGTCGTGCTTTCTGCCATTCAGATGTCCGGTTTCGTGGAATTCTTCTCGCCCCGCCTTGCAAATGAATATCTTGAACGGGGATATGTTGTCATTTATGCAGGTGGAACCGGCAATCCATGCCTTACTACTGACACTGCGGCAGCACTTAGAGCAGTTCAGACAGCATGTTCTCTGCTGCTGAAAGGTACGAAGGTCGATGGAATTTACGATAGTGATCCGGAGCATAATCCCGATGCGAAACGGTTTGCAAAGTTATCATTCGAGGAGGTTCTCAAGCTCGATCTGAAGGTTATGGATGCTGCAGCTGTTGCTATCTGTCGCAATGCCGAACTTCCTATTAGTATTTTTGATATCCGGGATCCTGTGAATATTGTCAGGATTCTTTCAGAACCGTCTATCGGAAGTATTGTTGGAGGGAAAGATTCATGATAACCGAGATTATTATAGATCAAAAAAGCAAAATGAAGAAAACTGTGGAAAGCACTGCCCGTGAAATGGCTGTTATCAGAACCGGGAAAGCCAGCCCGGCTCTGCTTGACAATATCCGGGTGGAATGCTGGGGAGGACAGCATCCGATAAAGCAGGTTGCCGGTCTTTCAGCTCCGGAGCCAAGGCTTATCGTTATTCAACCTTTCGATCCGTCAACATCTGACGCTATAGTAAGAGCGATTCAGAAATCTGACCTTGGACTCAGAGCTGCTTCGGATGGTTCGGTTATACGGATACCTGTACCAAAACTCTCCGATGATCGCAGAAAGGAACTTAGCCGTCATGTCAAAACGATGGCAGAATCGGGAAGAACAGCTATCAGGAATATCAGGAGAAGTGGTAACGAATTGCTGCATAAGGCCAGCAAAGCAAGCGAGATCACCGAGGATGAAGAGCGCAAGGCCTTGAACGACATACAGGAATCAGCAGATAATGCCATTTCCGAGATAGACAGACTGCTTGAGGCGAAGGAAGCTGACATTCTTGAGATCTGATAACTCCATGCTCACCCACCTCGGTATTATTATGGACGGCAACGGCCGCTGGGCAAGATCCCGCGGTCTCCCAAGAATTGATGGACATAAAGCTGCTGAGGAGTCCATTCATGAAGCAGTTGAATACTGTGGTGAGGTTGGAATCAAATATCTCACTCTGTTTGCCTTTTCAACCGAGAACTGGAAACGCCCGAAGGCTGAAGTCAGTTTCATAATGTTTCTTCTCAGCAGATTCATAAAAAGAAACATTGACGATCTTGACAGAAAAGATGTCAGAATTCGCGCAGCGGGCAGACTGGATGACCTTCCGGTAAAACCCCGCTCTGATCTTGACGCAGCAATTGCCAGGACGGAATCGAATCTGGGTCTGAATCTGATTCTTGCATTGAGCTACGGAGGCAGAGCCGAGATAGTCGATGCTGTGAAACGCTTGACCGCTGATATTAAAGCCGGCAGTAAATCCGTGACGGATATTTCAGAAGAATCAATCTCTTCGAGCATGTACCTTCCTGACGTGCCCGATCCTGATTTGATAATTCGCACAAGCGGGGAGAAAAGGCTTTCCAATTTCCTCTTATGGGAGTCAGCATATTCAGAATTGTATTTTACCGATACTCTGTGGCCTGATTTCAGACGAAAACACCTTCAGGAGGCTATCGCGGACTACGAATCCAGACGGAGACGTTTTGGAGATATTGGCGGTAACTGATGAAGCCATTTCATTCACTTGTGAAAAGAATTGCCATTGCCGTTCCCGGCATTGGACTGTTTGTTGCTGTCGCTCTTTTTAATATACCGGTTCTTACAGTTATCTTCTTTTCTTTGATAGCGGCATTGTGCGGGTCAGAGGCGATTTCTCTTCTCGACTCAGCTGCAGGGATTTCAAAGAAAGCAGTAGGAGCGATACTGGCTGGCGGCGCAGCTGCATCAGTTTCTTTGCTTGATCCTGCTTTCGCTTTGGTGATACTTCTGATTCCCGGAACAGTAATGTCTTTATGGTGGGTTCTGGGGGATGGAGTTACCGATGCTGGAAAAAGGATTGCCGGCAGCACCGGAATTATGGCCGTTATCGCACTCGGTTTTGGCCTTCTGGCAAGATTGAGACTTGATTTTGAGTCACCCTGGATTCTATTTATACCGCTTATTCTATGCTGGGCCGCAGATTCGATGGCCTATTTTATCGGAAGCGCCTTCGGGAAACACAAGCTGGCACCCGCTGTCAGCCCGGCAAAATCCTGGGAGGGTTTAATTGCAGGTATAGCTGGAGCTGTTGCAGGAGCAATGTTCGCCGGTTCAGCCGGAGCAGGATTTCCGCTGTTTCTGATGGTCGCGATCGGAATAGCAGGTTCCATCGCTGCTGTCACCGGGGATCTGTTTGAGTCAGCCTTGAAAAGAGATGCCGGCGTAAAGGACACCGGATCAATTCTTCCCGGGCACGGAGGTGTACTTGACCGGTTTGACAGCATTCTTGCCGTAGTTCCTGTAGTATGGCTCATACTTATGTTGCACGGATCTGCAGGAAGATCCTTGTGAGTATCAGAAAAATTGCCGTTCTTGGAAGTACCGGCTCTGTCGGTAAACAGGCACTTGAAATAATAGATGAAAGACCGGATCTTGAGCTTTATTCAATACTCTGCAAAAGAAATATTCATCTTCTTCGACATCAGAAAGAGAAATTCCAGCCTTCCATAAGCGCGATTGTATCACCCGAAGGAGATATCCCGCCCGGTATCATCAAAGGTGCGGGAGTTCTTGATCAGGCTATTGAAGGCGCTGACATGGTTCTCAATGCGATAGTTGGAAGTGCCGGACTCAGGGCCAGCATTCTCTGTCAGAAACTGGATATACCGCTTGCGCTTGCAAACAAGGAGAGCCTTGTCATTGGCGGTGAACTGCTGAGAAATCATCTGAATGCAGGGAAAGTGATACCGGTAGACAGCGAGCACAGTACAATCAAGAGATGCCTTCAATCAGAAAAAAGATCTGTCAGAGGAATTACTCTGACTGCGAGTGGCGGTTCTGTACTCCTGATGCCGATTAATGAAATCAGAACTGCGGGACCCGAGCGGATTCTCAAACATCCGACATGGGAGATGGGTGCGAGGATCACGGTGGATTCTGCAACCATGGTTAACAAAGCGTACGAGATTATTGAAGCCGGCTGGCTGTTCGAGAATATTCCTGTTGATGTGGTAATTCATCCACAGAGTATTGTGCATTCATTCATCAGACTTGAGGACGGTTCATGGAAAGCGCTGCTTGGCCAGCCGGACATGAGAGTGCCTGTTCAATTTGCGCTTCAGTGGCCGGACAGGGAGCTCGATGTGATTGCCGGTGACAAACCCTTTGACTGGGGAACACTGTCATTCAGTGAGATGGATGGGAAAAGGTATCCTGCATTCAGCACTGTAGTTCAGGCCGGAATCGATGGAGAGACTTTTCCGGCAGTGGCAAATGCAGCAGATGAGGTTGCTGTACAAGCGTTTCTGGATGGCAGGATTCTCTTTGGCAATATCGCGGAAATCATTGATGAAGTACTGTCCCTTCATCGACCCAATCCAATAGGAAGCCTTGAGGATGTGCTCGAGGCTGACAGGAATGCAAGAACAATCGCGTCTGGAATTGTGAGTAAATTATGCTGAGTGCGGCCGCCATAATATTCGGTCTGGGAGTGATTGTATTCTTTCATGAGATGGGGCATTTTCTCATGGCGAAGGCGGTTGGTCTGGAAGTATCAAGATTCTCCATTGGCTTTCCTCCCTTTATTTTCAGGAAGAAACTGGGAGATACTGAATACTGCATCGGCTCGGTACCGCTTGGAGGGTATGTCAAAGTAAATCTCGGAACTACCGGCGATCCCGTCGAGGATATATCCTGGTTCAAGCGCTCTCTTGTCGCGTTTGCGGGTCCGTTTACGAATCTTGTACTCACCGCTGTAATTCTTATACTCATTTTCGGTGTGGTAGGCTGGGATATTTCCATCTCTCCTGCGATAGTGGGAAACTCTGACAATCTTCTCGGACTTGGTATCGGTGACACGGTAATTTCAGTCAACGGTGCTCCTGTGTCTGATTATCTGGAAATGCTGGTTGAATTGACCGAAGTTCCCGAGGGCACTCTTCTCATAGGTTCTGACCCGGGCAGAACAGAGATCGAATACTCATTACCACTGAATTCAATTCCGTTTCATCCGCTTGTTCCAGTAGTCATAGGGGAATCCATCATAGGTTTGCCGGCTTATGAATCAGGTATTCGAGCAGGAGACAGTATAACGGCAATCGATGGCACATCCGTGGCAATATGGCATGACTATCAGAATCTGGTTACCAGTTCCACTGATGAGCTTGCAATAACCTTCTTCAGGAATGGAATTAAGGATACGGTCTATGTTACCCCTCACGAATACGATGGACAAATAATATCCGGTGTGACTGTTCAATTACCTTCCGAGAGAGTGAAATTGCCGCCCGGTAAAGCTTTTGTGGAAGGAATAAAGGCTGCCGGACGTGGAGCTGTTGACATTTGCGTAATACTCATCAAGCTGATTAAAAAACCTTCTGAACTCGCAGAAAGTTCCGGAGGACCTATCTACGTTGCGGAAACACTTGGTCAGCAGGCAAGATCGGGACTGCCAAGCTATCTCTGGACAATAGCAAGCATTTCACTGGCCATAATGATTTTCAATCTTCTTCCTATCCCGATACTGGATGGAGGACAGATCGTTATACTTATCTGTGAAGGTATTCGAGGAAAACCAATCTCCAGAAAACTCGTTCAGATTATTCAGCAGACCGGTATGATTCTGATACTGATGATCTTTGTTCTGATAATGTTCAAGGACATTTCCCGCCTGATTACCCGCGTTCGTTAGCCTTAGTGGAATTATTCCTCTCCCTCGCACCGGGTGTCTCCCTCTTCATCCAGAACAGGCAGAATACTTTCGTCCATTAAAAGCGTGTTGTCATTTAGCACGAGTTCAAGGTTTTCCATTGACCAGTTTCCCTCGTGTCTTCCGATTCCGTGCATGAAAAGAGGGAAATGCACGAAGTCGATTTGCTCACCATCAATCATTGCGGAATAACTGCCGTTTATTACAACAGCAAAGGGAAAGTGTGTATCCGGAAGGTTGTATTTCCGAATCAGATCCACCGAACCTGAATCTGTAATGAGATTGTATGAGATTTCATAGTCATCCACAAAGCGCGCAAGTACCGCATTCGTCTGATCCAGTGTCTCAAGTGACGGAGGATAATTCTTGTGGAAAACCTCAATAATACCAATAGATGTCTCCCCGGATGATACCGACAAGGCAAGCAATGTTAAAAACAGAATATTAATCAATTCCACCCTTACCTGTGTAGTTTAAGAGCTTTCTATCATGCTGTTTTTGCTATCGGAAAAACAATACTGATGAAATATATCACTATCCTGGACCTGAGCATATACTGTATGATCTTTTCATGCCGATGCTTCATTGTCGG
This sequence comes from Candidatus Aegiribacteria sp., assembly GCA_030642525.1. Lineage (GTDB taxonomy): Bacteria > Fermentibacterota > Fermentibacteria > Fermentibacterales > JCC-6 > Aegiribacteria. The sequence goes on along the minus strand of DAOWNO010000028.1, from coordinate 4,047 downwards.
ACAAGATTACAGTTATGATATTCGCGAGATATTACCCGGGGTGGGCTATTCCTCTTTGAATTCCCGTATATCCCAGATATCCGGCCAGGGGAGGTTATCCTCTTCTACATCAGTCTTCAGAAGAAGGGAGCGCAATCTGCTGAAATCCTCATCGATTTCTGAAGAGAACTCGTACTTCATGATAAGATCGTATGCCATTGAATAGAATTTCAGCGCTTTTTCAGTATTCCCCTTCAGAGCGGATACAAGACCGATTTGAACTGTCACAAGAGTCTCAAGCCTTTTTCTCCCGATCTGTCTGGCTATTTCCAGCGAATCCTGAAGGCATTTATCAGCTTTCAGCAGTTTTCCCTGCAAGATATACATTTCTCCGAATATATTGAGTGTCCCTGCCTGAAGCGGGAGACTGTCGATTTCCCTGAATATCTTCAGGGCCATGTCCAGATTATCCGTCGCGGTGGAGTAGTTGCCTCTGTTGGATTCTTTCTGGCCTATATTTCCAAGTGCTATGGCAATCGCTCTCCTGTCACCAACCTCTCTGTGGATACGCAGAGCATTTCTGAACCAGAACAGAGCTTTCTCGTCATCCTCCTGAAGATTGCCAAGACCATTCAGCACATAGCCCTCAGCTCTGCGGTTTCCTGCCTCTCTGTGAATTTTCAGCGCCTTTCTGTAGAGTTTTTCCGATTCGCTTTTCAGCCCCTGTTGTCTGAGAAGAAGTGCCAGATTTCCCAGAGTCTTTCCTTCTTCTCTCCGATCACCGGTTTCCCGAAATAATTCAAGAGCTCGTCTGTAGCATTTTTCAGCCTCATCGATGTTGCCTGAACGCCTGTGAAGTATTCCGGTGTTACTTAGAAGCATAGCCTTACATTTCCTGTCCCCTGTCTTTTCTGCTGCGGCCAATCCCTGTTCAGATATGGCGAATGCTTCGTCTATCCTGCCGATGCTGCTGTAATAATCCGCCTGTATTACAAGAAGATCAATTCTCCTGTCCTTCCAGTTCTCCTCCCTGCAGAGTTCTTCCAGAAGTTCAATGTTCTCTTTCTGTTCCGTATGCCTGCCAAGATTGGAAAGAGCGCTGTTCTTTTTAAGAAGCACATCCTGAAGCAGTTCATTTCTACTGATGAATTTAGTGTCCGAAATAAGCAGTTCCTGAAGTTTATTCGCCCAGTTAAGGCATTCGTACAGCCTGTAATTCCGGTCTGCGATAATCAGAGCTTTCCATCCCCAGTCAAGAGCTTCTGAGCTTTGTCCCGAGTTTTCCATATGAAAAGCGATTTTTCCCGCAACCTGTTCGGTGTCATCAATGTTCAGTCTGATAATTGTCTCAGCAGCTTTTCTGTGGTGTTTTCTGAGTTCCTTCTCAAGAAGCATCCCGTACGCTGCGTCACGATACAGAGCATGATTGAATGAGTACTCGGTTTCGGAAATCTTTGACCACAATCGCTCTTCGATACCATCCCGGAGGAGGGAATTAATTGTTGTCCAACCGGAAACTTCAGCAAGTACATTGATATCAAACTCCTGACCCAGTATTGAGGCTATCTGTACAAGAGATCTCAATTGAATGGGAAGACGGTCTATTCGCGCCACAAGTATTGATTTTATTCCTGATGGAACCTCCACATCTCTTCTGATCAAGTGCCATGAGCTGTCATTGAATGTAATAATATCGGTATTTTTCAGATATATGCAGAACTGGTCTATATAGAATGGATTCCCCTCTGTTCTGTCCAGTATGAATCTCGTAAGCTCCGGTCCGGATTCCGCGTCAAATCTGGCTGCAATGATAGATATTGACGCTTCTTCATCTATTGGACTGAGATCGATTGATTCAGCGCTGATAAAAGCTTCTATTCCTGTTTCCGGTCTTGATCCGTCGTCCCGGTATCTGCTGGAAGCCAGGATTGCAACAGAATTGCGTTTAATATTTCTTATTATCTTTTGAAGCAGTCTTTTTGAATCGCTGTCCATCCAGTGTACATCCTCGATGAGGATTATCAGAGGTTTAAGAGTAGAAAGAGATCTGACGAAGGTTCCGATTGCCATGGCAGTATTATCGAATCTCTGTCCTGGTTCTATCCTGTCAAAAACTGAATCCTTCCAGAAATGTCCGAGTAATGAACCAATAGTAGATATTGATCGACGCAGATCTTCAGCAAGGGTTTTACTTTCAGTACTTTCAGAATGGAATGAGCCGGATTCAAGCTCCACGGCAAGAGATTCCATCTTTTCTTCGAAGAATTTTTTATTGAAATCTGTTGTGTTTGAATCGCTCTGCTGAAAATAATTCCTGAGGAAATATCCGAACGGATTCAGGCTGATCCTCAGGATATCATCACATTTCATAAGCACGGTTTGACAGATCGGTGCAAGAGATTGAACTGCTTCAGAGAGCAGTCGGGATTTCCCAATTCCAGCTTCACCATAGACCGAAGTTATTCCAGCGAAAGCTCCCTGTTTCAGAGGAGAGATCCGATTGATGATATAATTCAGTTCCGCAGAACGACCGACCATTTCTCCTTCGTAAATCCGGTTGATACCGTTATTCTGACAGTACATAAGTTTCCGGGTTCTCGTTTTTTCTGTTTTCCCCCTCAGCAGCAAGCTGGTGGTGTCGCTCCAGATATATTCATTTCCCGCTTTCTCACATGTTTCTTCAGTGACAAGTATCTTACCCCAGTCTGCTCTGAACAGAAGCCTTGCTGCTGTATTGATTACATCCCCATATACCGTGTAGGTGCACCTTTTGGAGTTCCCTGTCATGCCGGCGTATACTGTTCCTGAGGCAATTCCGATTCGAATACTGCTGCTGAACCGGTTTTTGGTTAACTCGTTTGCGAAATTGAATGCTCGGGCAGAGTTATTTTCCCATGAGACAGGTGCTCCGAACAGAACAAGGATAACCGGATAATCAGAGGTGAAATACAGGCCGCATACGTAACCGCCATAGAAAGAGGTCGCTTCCAGAATAATTTCCACAGATTGGCTTATACTTTCGCATTTCCCGGTTCTGATTGACAGGAAGACAGGAGTTATTTCTCTAAATTCTCCGGTTAGTCTGCTTGAAATGATAGTATCAGGGACGAATTTTGAAGCGATCTTCCTCTGAATCCTCTGCGGATACTGCTGGTTGATTTCAGTTCTGTCCCGGGGAAGGTGCTTGCAATCCTCAATGTTTCTGCATCCTGCAAACTCGAAGAAACTGGTATCTATTAACAGCTGACCTCCGTCTCCCAGCTTTGATAAATGGGATACCCTTGATATTGCGTTACCACTGATATAATGAATCAGTCTTTTTCTTCCGGCTATTCCCCACTTTACAGGACCATGTGCCAGAGCAATCGAGGCTGATACTTTCCAGCTGCCGAATCTTGTTCGTCGTTCAGGATTCTGCTTGAAGTAATCCATCAAAGATGTTGCAGCCTTGTAAGCGGCTTGTGGAAGATGTTCCGGAAATACCGCGATAATGGAATCACCTTCAAATTGTGCTATCAGGCCACCCCGGTCGTAGATTTCGTGTATTGATCTTGACAGAATTCTACCAAGAATCTGTGAGAGGATTTCTGCTCCGGCCTTTCCGTGATCCATAAGTTGTTCAGTCATCGATGTAAAACCGTTCATATCCATATGCAGTATGCAATTACTACAGGAACATGATCGCTTCCCGCTGAGCAGAAGTTTTTGAACAGGACGGGGAATTACGTTAAGCAGCTTATTCTCCCTGATCCGGGTTATTTAACATTCATATTACCTTTGACATTCAGGTAAGGGTGGTTCCAGAGCAGAAAGAGAGTCAGCAATGCAGCTGTACAGATATGCCCAGGCTTCAGGATGAGAATTACATAGAATAATGAGAGATTGAATCTCATGACTGTCCGGCTTTAATGCATGAAGGCTGTCATTGGCGGGCAGCATCCAGTGTCGTGCCAGGATTCCTGACCATTCATGCAGTTGCACTAAATCATTTTCGGGGATGGATGCATACGAATCCGGCTCATCACAGGCAGCGATGACCAGAATTAACAGTAAAAGATATAATCCTGT
>DAOWNO010000123.1 GCA_030642525.1 Candidatus Aegiribacteria sp. | reverse complement strand
TAACAGTGGGTGGCACTGTTGGTACCCCTGACGGGATTCGGTTCAGCTCCAAACAGCTACGGGTTGGCACTGATTCTCCTTCTCTGAATTTCAGATGCAATAATCGCAGCGGTACTTGAGACATTTATACATTTCCTGGTTCCCGACTGGGGATAATATATTCGCAGATCCGCGATATCCTCAACATTCTGATTCACTCCATCTGCTTCATTTCCAAACAGAAATGCTGAGGATAGATCGAATGACGATTCCCAGAAGGGCACCGCGTCCGGCGTATTTTCAACAGCTATGAGCATACGGCCGGTTCCTTTCGCCCAATGCGCAGCTTCTTCAATATCTTTGAAATACCTCCAGGGAATTGAAGCATACGTTCCCCTCGAAGTATGACTGAGTTTCCTGTTTCCCGGCCTGCAGCATGTGCCTGTCAGAAACACAGCAGCAGGTGATATTGCCTCGACAGATCTGAAAACTGAACCTACATTGAAAGCGCTCCGGAAATTATCCAGGATAAAAATTGGCATTCCCCTTGAACTGTGAAGAGATTCTGAGTAAACTTGAGGTATCATGATATTTGGAAAGCTGCTCTTTTTGATCACTTCTCTGTTCCTCCTTGGATACTATCTTCCTTTTGGAGTCGATTATCCGTTATGGATAATACCTGCATCTGCCGGATTGATTGCGGCAATAGCAGGTAATAGAAGATATGGAATGCTGTTGTTATGCGCTTCTTCAATTCTTGTCGGATTATACTGGAATAATAACCAATCGGGTGAACATTATGAAGAGAGTCCTGAAACATACAGAAGAGGAGTCTGGAGCTGCAGAGTAGAAACGTCCACAACACGAGGGGCGCTTCTATCAATTGAATCCGGCAGGAAAGTATGGTCTTCTGACAAAGAACTGGCTCAATCAGTTAGAAGAGGGGATTCTGTGCTTGTTCTCGGATCACTGCGGGGCCATTTCCTTGATACCTGGTCATTCCGTACGATCCAGTCGAATGCTCTGCAGAACAGGATAAGAAGAGTAATCTGCGGCAGGTGGAGAGAAAAACTGCTTTCCCGTGAAACAATCTCGCTTGTTTCCGCGCTTCTCGCAGGTGAACGGGCAGCTATTCCCACCCGCACGCGAAACATATTTCAAATAACAGGGACTTCACATCTTCTTGCTGTATCCGGGCTGCACGTTGGAATCATATGCGCGATAATACTGATTATCGCCAGACGAGTATTCGGGAAAACATGGTTGGCTGTATTCATAACGATCCTACTTATGAGCAGTTATGTATTTCTTGCTGGTGCCAGAGCTTCGACTGTGAGAGCCGGAATAATGGGAATGTTCATTCTGATAGCCTGGCAGGCGGTGGGGAAAACCCCGAATCTCCTTTTCATATGGTCCTTTGCTGTAATTATCCTGATCATACTCACTTCAGGTTCTGTTCTGAATGATATCGGAGCTCAAATGTCCTTCAGCGCTGTACTTAGCCTGATTCTCCTTGGAAGAAGTTTCAGAGGGAATATCATTGGAAAAATACTTTCAGTTATTTACGCGGGAGTAGTTGTAACGCTGTGTCTGGCTCCTCTGGTTTCAAGCACATTCGGCGCCGTAAGTCCTGCAGCACCGATTGCAACAGTGATATCACTGCCTTTCATGCTGACGCTTATGGCTCTGGGTGTTATCTCTCTTTCATGGGGATTCGTAGCAGCAGGCGCTTCTATTCTGGCTGAATGGACAGTGTTCATATGGCTGGAGATTCTGTATTCGCTTGAATTCAGAACATTTGAATTCAAAGAATGGATGCTGGCTATCTGGTTTGCAGGTATTATTATGCTATTGCTGTTCTCCAGAAGAAGGGGGTTCTTCCGAAGATTCAGATAAAGTTTCAAATATTATCTGGACATTACCGGAGTTATCCATGGCATCCTCCATTTCATCGAGACCTGCAGCCTGTATGGAACCTCCCAGCGGGAGAAATATTTCGACAGTGTCACCAGGAAGCATACAAAAAGCTCTTCGGCTGTCCTGCTGTGTTTTGACAATCATAACAACAAGCCCGTCATACCCGCGAAGAGCGTCAGACAAAGAAATAGCCCTGTAGATGCCTGGAGCCATCTGGATGCTTCTGGCTCTCTCAAGAATGGCAAGATTATATGCGGCGGATACGGTAAGAGATGGAATAATGTCTGGAATTACCGGAAGAAATCTGACTGTATCTGAAATAGCGGGAGTTGTGATAACAATCAGAACGGAATCTTCAAGCCCGGGACGCGGTTGCCATGTAACTGTCCTGCCGGCTGCTGTAACGTCTCCGGTCTCAATAAAGGTTCCATCCGAACACTCCCATACCGCTTCATTTCCATCGGGCAGTATTGTGGAGAATGTTGTTGTCCGACCCCCGTCTGGATCCATTGACGCAACTATATGAAGAGGATCACCGTCCTGGCCCTGGCACTGTTCCGAGAGCCAGAGTACGAATACTCCAGCAGGCAGCACAAAGGGCAGAATAAGGCTGAGTGTTCTTAACAGACGTTTTGTACGCTTTTTTCTCATGCCGGGAATATGATTATAATTTCCACAGGTACAAACCCCTTCATATGAAAATTCGAAAGGAATAAAATGAACACCGATAGTAATGTAACAGATACATTGATGCAATTGCTGAAAATTCGAAGTGTGTCCGGGCATACTGAAGCTGCGATGGATATCGTTCTTGAAAAATTCAGGAATTTGAATCTGACGATGCGTTCAACTATCAAAGGCAGCATTATAGCGACACTCAATGGTTCAATACCTGAAGGTATCATCCTCTCGGCGCATCTTGATACACTGGGAGGGATGATCAGCGGAATTGAAGATGACGGCAGAATTAGACTCAGAACAATCGGTTCCTATACAATGTCAAGTATAGAGGGTGAGTACTGCAGAATTGAAACCTGGGACGGGAAGCTCTTCGACGGAACGGTTCTTTTTGATGATACTTCCGTTCATATCCATGGACTGGAAAAGGCTTCAGAGAAGCGTGAGGAAGAAAAGATGTACATCAGGCTTGATGAAGAAGCGTCATCGAAAAAGGAAATACTGGAGCTTGGCCTGTCCGTTGGAAATTACATACATTTTGATCCCCGCCCTGTTCGAACTGAATCAGGGTTTATCAAATCAAGGCATCTCGATGACAAGGCGGGTGTAGCAATACTCATTGAAGCAGCTGAGAGATTAGTTCGAGAAGAAATAACACCGATGCGTACGCTGCACTTTCTCATCACATCGTATGAAGAAGTAGGGCACGGCGCAGCAGGCTTTTTCCCTGAGCAGGCAAGTGAATTCATTGCTGTTGATATGGGTGTTGCAGGACACGGAAGAGAGTCTTCAGAGGACAGTGTCACGATCTGCGCCGCTGACAGCACAGGACCTTTCAACTACCAGATAACCAAACGATTGATAAGACTCGCTGAAGTGAATTCCATTCCTTTCACCGTTGATACTTTTCCGCATTACGGATCAGACGCGGCAGCAGCTCTGAAATCAGGACTTGATGTGAAACATGGATTGATCGGACCCGGGGTAGACTCTTCACATGCAAATGAACGGACGCACGAAAAAGCTCTTGAAGCGACAATAGATCTTATTCAGGCCTATGTGATGAACTGATTTCAGGAATCCAGAAGCTTCTTAACAGCCTCTTTGAGTTCATTAATGTCAAATGGTTTCTGAAATGTGTATTTTGCGCCCATGGATGCAGCGATTTTCAGATAGCCATCAGGTGCAAGAGAACCTCCGCCGGAGAATGCGATTATCTTAACATCAGGATTTATTTTCCGCAATTCACGAATAGTCTCGATGCCTTCCATATCAGGCATTACAATATCTGTTATAACCACATCAATGTTCTCATCGCGAAATATTCTTAGAGCGGAATTGCCATCTGATGCTTCGTGGGTGATGTATTCTTCTTTCTGGAAAACTTTTACCAGCATTTTTCTGACCATTGAATCATCGTCCACTATTAGTACTGCAGGCATAATTCTCCTATCGATTCAATGTATTTCATAATATCCTTAATACTACACATAAGAAAGTGATACCGCAAATCCGATAAACAGAAAGGCAGATCTATTGAATATTCAGTATCTCGAAAGTTAACAAGTATTTCTTATCATGGATATCCGGCATGATGTGTATTCGCTCGAATTTTTTTATATATATATTAAGAATAGAAAATATCGGTTTACGTAATTGGAACCTGCTATATTCTGAAGCAGATTGTTTCGATTGTTTTGGAGAGGTGACGTAATGAATACGCCGGATTATCCCAGAAGACCAGAGGGAGATTCCAGTCAGAACTTCTTTAATTCTCAGGGTGCAGGTGTGTTCATTGTTGATTTCGATAGAGGTGGAATTGTTGAAATCAACAACAGGGCAGCTGAGATGGTCGGATTACCCGAAACATCAATAATCGGTAAACGATGTGACACCTTCCTGGAAAAACTGGATAAAACCCCGCTTGAACCATCCTTGATCGCTGTTGATGGATTACTCAGGGATGTTCAGAACAACGTCTTCCCGGTCATCATTTCAACTACCGAATGCAGAATAAAAGAACATAGAGGACTGATTCACACATTCATAGAAATGCCTGAGAGCAGCAGAATCCTGAAAAAGAGAAATCAAAGGGCACCTGATTACCTTTCTATTATTAACGGATTGCAGAACATAATATTCTACCAGACCGATATGAACGGGAATTTAATCGACATATCAGATTCTGTATCCAGTATAACAGGATTTACAAGAGAAGAAATAATCGTGAAACCTGTCTCTCTTCTCTATTCAAACCCGGAAAATCAAAAATACCTGCTTAAGGAACTGATGTTGAACGGCAGGGTTGAGGAATACAGGCTTGATCTTAAATCGAAAGACGGATCAGTTGTAAAAGCAATTATGGATTCCTCTGTCATTCATGATGATGATGGCAACCCGATCAATATTCTGACTATTCTTCAGGATATTACCGAGTCGGTAAATGCTATTGAATCGAACAGATACAGTGAGGAAAAATTCAAAGTCATAACTCAATCCACACAGGATGCTATCATAATGATGAATGAAAAAGGGATGATTTCGTTTGTGAACAGAGCCTGCACAGTGATGTTCGGTTATACAAAGGAAGAAATGCTGAACGAAAATCTTCACGAACTGATTGCTCCGCCACAATACCTGTCATCATTCAGAAAGGGATTCGAAGCTTTCAAGACCACGGGAGAGGGACTTGTAGTAGGACGAACGCTTTCGATAGAAGCCATAAGAAAGAACAGGTCCAAATTTCCGGTCGAACTCTCGATATCATCCGCAAGAATGAATGACTGCTGGTATTCGATCGGGATAATAAGAGACATTACCGAAAGAAAACGAGCTGAACGCGATATTGTTGAAGCAAGTGAAGCCGCGGAAAACGCTTCAAGAACAAAATCGGAATTTCTTGCCAACATGAGTCATGAAATAAGAACTCCGCTGAATACCATAATCGGAGCAACCGGCCTGCTGTCTGAAACAGATCTTGATAGTGAGCAGATGAAACTGGTAAAAATGATGCATTCATCAGGCGAGAGCCTTCTTGCGCTGATCAATGATATACTGGACATTTCCAGGATCGAAGCAGGCAAGATCACTCTTGAGGATATACCTTTCCATCTTAATGATCTTCTTAAAAGGATATGTGATACTCTATCCGTACGGAGCAGCTATAAGAACCTTGAAATGACGTATGAAATAAAATCGGGAGTTCCTGATTTCCTGGTTGGTGATCCGAACAGGCTCAGGCAGATACTGGTAAACCTGATTGGAAATGCGATAAAATTCACCGAAAAAGGAAGCATCAGAGTCTCTGTTGAGAATATGGAAAATACTGAGAGCAATTCAACTCTCAAATTCTCGATATCGGATACCGGTATTGGAATACCATCCGCAAAACTTGAAAGTATCTTCAACACTTTTACTCAGGCAGATGCTTCAGTAACAAGGAAATTCGGTGGAACAGGGCTCGGTCTTGCCATATCGAGAAAACTTGTACACCTGATGCATGGTGATATATCCGTTGAAAGCACAAAAGGAGAAGGCGCTACATTCAGTTTTACGGCAAAGTTCGGCATTTCGGATAAGGATGAAGTGAAAACCACTGAAATAAAGGATCAGGATAGTATTGAAACAGAAACAAAACAACTCGGATCACTTTCAATACTTCTTGTGGATGATTCTTCTGACAACAGATTCCTTATCAATGCTTTTCTCAGGAATGAATCGTGTTCCATAGCAGAAGCAGAAAATGGAAGTATTGCTGTGGAACTATTTCCAATCGCACAATGGGATATAATCCTCATGGACATGCAAATGCCCGTTATGGACGGATACGAAACAACCAGTAAGCTACGCGCCGAAGGCTACACCGCGCCGATCGTCGCGCTGACC
>DAOWNO010000250.1 GCA_030642525.1 Candidatus Aegiribacteria sp. | reverse complement strand
TCGAACTCGATCTGCGGTATTTTGTCTGTTGCTGGAATGTAGATGAAAAATGTTGTACCATGTCCCGGTTCTGATTTTACAGTTATCAACCCATCATGTTTTGTTATTATGGAATAAGCAGTCGCAAGACCCAAACCGCTGCCTTTGTCCTTGGTTGTGAAGTATGGATCGAATATCTTCTGAAGGTTCTCTTTGGATATACCTATCCCCTGATCATTTATTGTAATCATTACGTACATTCTGTCTTTCAGTAAAATAGCGGGTACTGTCTTCCCCATTACATTCTCTGCCTTAATAGTGAAAAGACCGCCATTGGGCATTGACTGATGCGCATTGATCGTTAAATTTTCAATGACCTGTCTGAATTGTACCACGTCGATCTCAACAGCCCAGAGATCATCAGGTTGACTGTATTCAAAGCTGATATTTGAACCGCTTAGAATGAAATTCACGGAATCGTTGATTATCTCCGAAATTAAAGCAGTTGTTCTGAGAGGCACTCCGCCTTTTGAGAACGTGAGAAGCTTCTGAGTCAGCTCCTTCGCTCTGGTCGTTGCACGCTGAGCATTATGCAGAAACCTTAAAGCTTCACCTTCCTTGGGTGAAAACGTCTTTGCCAGGTCAATATTCCCCAGTATTCCGGTCAGTATGTTGTTGAAATCATGCGCGATTCCTCCGGCAAGCACACCGATGGATTCGATTCTCTGGACTCTCAAGAGTTCTATCTCCATCTTCTTACGTTCAGAAATATCAAGCGCAACGATCTGAACCCCGGTCCTGTCCGGATAAGTAAAGGGTATGGCTACCATCTCGACATCGACAACGGAGTCGTTAACCTTTTTGAACCTTCTCGCCGTCAGAGGAATTTCATGATGATTTCCCAGCATTTCGGTTATTGAATCCTTAACAGATTCGTAATCGTCCGGATGGATAAAGTCCTGAAGCGGCTTTCCGATGATTCTGTCCAGGCTTTCCGCTCCCAGAAGTTTTATCCCGGCGTTATTGGCGAAGTTAAGCTTACTATCTTTGAAGATGAAGATGGATTCCGGTGAAGACTCAACAAGTCTGCGATACCTTCCCTCCGATTTCAGCAAAGCCTTTTCAGCCTCTTTGCGTCTGACAATATCAATGAATACACTCAGAGAACTCTCAACAATACTCCGGTCGTTTTCCTCGAAAGGAAACCTGAATATTTTGTCCTCGGTATTGTTGCCGATCAGAAGCGCAACTCCTTCGTACTGATTGAAAGTCCACAGGATATATGGTGTTTCAATTGCACTGCAGAGTGTGCTTGCGATAGCGTCCGGCTCCGTTTTCGAGTTTACGAAGGTGAATTCAGGCGCCCTGCCCGGTAACTTGATTACCGGCTTAATGTCCTTTTTTGAACCAGGATTGAACTCTGAAACAAAAGTATCTGTAGCCTCATCATATCGAAGAATAAGGATACGATCGGCCGACATACTGCTCATGATAGCCTGGAAGAAATGGTTCTCAATACTCTCGGTAGAGACATCACTGTTGATCAAATTGTACGTTTTCAGAATAAGCGAATTAGTGGTTCGGGATCGCCTGACATCTTTTCGAACTTCGGTAATTTCCTGCTGTAACCCTAGTATCCGCTGACCAAGCTCATCACATTGCAGGCGATAGTAATCTCTCTCCGCTTTAATATCATTCATAGATCTATCCATTTGTGAATACTGTCAAAACTCCAGTCCAGTCAAGTGGACGGCTGCGGCCAAGGAGAGGAGCGATCTCCACACCTGAGTAAAAGCCCAGAAATGGTATGCTCTTACCTATTGTCTTCCTGACAACGTCAGCCTCCTCGATCTCAGAACCGCTGAAGGCGGAAGCTCTCCCCGCACAATCAATATACAGGGCGAATTCCGCATTTCCCATATCAACAGTTTCGAGCAGTTCGGTGGTACCCTTATCAACCGATTCAACCATCAACTGATTATCCCGCGACATTACCTGAACCATATCCCCCTGCTGGAAATCCGCCTCGAAGATCGTTACGGAACCCTCTTCAGGATTTGCGTCAATAACAAGACGATTCACGTACATCTGTTCGTTGAAGGGAGAGTATGGTTCTCCATACTTCTTTCCAAGAGTAACTATGAAAGGGACCTTTGAATTGCACAATTCTTTCGACTCAATCCCGAGCATCTCGCTGAAAACATCCGTTGCGGGACAACCGTCAAGCTCGTAGAGGATGGGGCCATCGATCCTTGTTATTTCCTTGAATGAACTGATGGGTCTGCAGCCGTGCATTATGGTCGTATGTGGAGTTAAATCCCTCGGAAGGACAATCCCTATAACCGAGTGCTCAACCGTGCTGCAGCCATCGAAAACAAAACTGGGTGAAAACGAAAAATCTCCTACCAGACCTGAACCAATAATATTTACAGTACGTTTTTTAAGACCGGCATACACTCCATCCATCAACGTGCTTCCTGTATAAAGTACGGGAGGCGGTGTCGATCGAAGGTTGGTATAAAAAATGAGCACGGTGTCACCTTCGTTTGTTATTCCATCCAGAGCCTGCCCGATCTCTTTCCCAGCATCGAACTCACCCGCTTTTAAATCGTTATTCACCACTACATCCGGTGCCGGGTAAGCGGAAGAGAAAACTGCAAGACCACATTCGTAGCCCGTATATCCAAGCGTTTCGTTGGTAACGATTCCAGCCGTTGCCCCGCCGTAAATCGCGACATCACCCAGTTCGGATCTTATTCCCGCGAGAACACTGTCAGGTTCATGCCTGCCGCCACAGAACGCCAGCACCCAGGAAACGGCTTCCTTTTTTTTGAATTGGTTCTTTGCCAGACGGGCAGCTTCCCGGCCGGCTTTTTCCGAATCTGTATCGTGACTGATACCTATGTATGTCATTTTCTCCTTCTTCCAGTCTAATATTTATACTGGTGGAACTCCGGTAAACCCCGACTCAACTCAATGTTCATTAATCAGCAGCACCGGTATTTCTTCTTCAGATTCCTTAATCTGTATTGATTATATCCGGATATTTTATATATAATATCTCTTCGCATTATGTTAGTCCATAGAGGTTCTTTCAGCCTTAGAATCGAGTATACCCTTTTAAGAGCACGGGCCAGAAAAGTCCCTTCCGAATTATCCTGAAGGTTGATGTAGTTCGAATGGGTGATTACTTCCCTGTTGATCATGTACAGCATTCTTTTTCTACTGATTCCCTGCGGCTGAAACCAGACCGGTCTCAACAGATCCGAATTGTCAGAGATCTGACCGGTCGTGATTGCACTGTTATTAAGAGGTGCTCCGGGAAGTACTCTTATTCCACTTGTTATAAAGACGAGATCCCGTTTACTGATGTTCTTATCGATAAACTTGAACGTCTCTGCTATAGTAGACTCATCCTCACCAGGTCCCCCGAAGAGAAAATACCAGACTACCGGTATGTGGCTGTTGCATAAAAGTCTGGCGGCTCGTTCAACGCTTTCCAGCGTAAAATTCTTGCCGAGAGCTTTCAGCATCTTCTCGGAACCTGATTCGGGCGTGCAGGAAACCTCTATAAAATTCGCTTCCCTCATCAGTTCCGCAAGCTCCTCGGTAACGGCTGACGGATTGATCCCCATAGTATTGAAAGAAGTCCTGATATTCCTCCTTACAATCTCCCGGCAGATCTCAATGGCATGGTCTACCGGAATGTTGAATGTGGAATCGGTAAATTCTATTACATTGGGATTACAGTTCGCTACAATATCCTCGATCTCATCAACAATTTTAACGGGATCTCTCAGTCTGTAGCTGCATCCCTCGATTTCGTTGTAAACACAGTAGCTGCATTTCAGCGCGCAGCCTCGTTTTGTCTGAATGGAGTACGG
>DAOWNO010000198.1 GCA_030642525.1 Candidatus Aegiribacteria sp. | reverse complement strand
GTATAACTGGTGTTCTCTGACTGATTACAAAGACACTCCTGTAGATGATCTTTCAGCTGATCTGAGATTTTTCACCGGTTTCGCAGCAGCATGCCTGCCTGTTCCAAAAGTTCTGATTCTGCAGGGACCATTCCCGGTTGATCTTCATCCACTGCTGGAAGACCTCTGCGACAGTGATTGTGCAGTTGTAGCATCAGTTCCCGGATTGGAATATATACCGCAATCATCTCAGAGAATCGCCCTGTGCAGCAAAAAAAGCGTTACTCATATCATTCGCTTTCAGGAACTTGCCGATGCATGTTCTTCCCTCATTCGTGTGAAAGTTCTTTTCTTTCCGGCATTGCCCAGATCGGTAATGGAAAGCCTGAAAGGGGCAAGAAATATTATGTCGGTTGAAGGCGGATATCAATTCAATCACTCTAACCTGTCTGCAGCGGTCACTAATCTGGCCAACCTGGCCAGAGCAAATTCACGGCAGATCGCGGGTCTGGAAATCAGATCTCCTTCTTCTGAGGAACTGATGGACTTTTTCTCTGAAGATGAAGACGCTGGAGAGGTGGATCTTTTTTGCGGGGAAGATCTGGACATCTGAGAGTTTGGATCAGAGTGCTCCAGCTCATGTCCGAATGGGCTGTGAAAAGACAGGCATTTCTGTGGATCCTGCTTGCGGCACCGGTTGCGGCCTGGATATTTCCAGGCCAGACACAGATTGATCCTTTGACTTTATTGATTTCCAGTATTGCTTATGCAGCACCAGCGGCATTTCTTATCGGATGGCCGGGGTCAACAGCAAGGAAAGCTCTTGCAGAATTGCTGTTCACTTCGAAATCGGGGAAAATTTCTCTTCTTCTCCCTGAGATTGCCCTTCCGTTTCTGGCAGGTGTTTTACCTTCTCTCATCCTTGCGGCACTGTGGGGAACAAAATTCGAAACCATTCCGTGGCAGCTGTGGGTCGTTATTCCATTTTCAACCATGACCGCGGTTTCTCTTCTTTTAATCCTTGAAGAATATCTGCCATTCAGTGGAAGAATTCTATTTTTAATAGCATTCATGTCACAGGCAGTTTCAGCAGCCTGGACGCTGTCTCCGGTATTTCAGCTCCTTATTCCACACGGGTACATACTCTGGACTCTTAGATGGGTTGAGGGAAACGGAGCTGCTTTCCATGGTGACATCTACGTCTTCTTTGCGGTTCTGGAAGGAATAGGATTGCTGATACTCGCTTCCAGAATTCTCTCAAGGATGCCGGAAATTCAGCCTGACTGATCGGTCTTTCCGGATATCCATTTCGAATTATTAATGAGAAAGCGCCTGGGAAGTCCCGCTGCTTTCGTAATACCTATTCGCTTTGTAATCGCTATATTGAATTCCACAGCAGAACATGGAATCTGAATCTGAATCTCACCGTTCATCAGAGAAACACCGGAAAGATTTCTGTCAATGGATAGCGCCTGACAAAGTTTTCCGGGTCCGCTGCAAAGATCTCTCATTCCGCTGACCATCCTGTTCTTTTTCATGAGTCCGATTCCCTCAACAGGCTGAAGAGCTCTGATCAGGACTGCTTCACCTCTGCCTTCCGTTCCTGATGTAACATTAAAACAGTTGTGCATGCCATAGATCAGATACACGTAAGCCATGCCCCCTTTCTCGAACATCGGCCAGTTGCGATCTGTCCTTCCGCCAAAAGCGTGGCTCGCGGGGTCATTCTCCGTATAGCTTTCTGTTTCAACGATTATGCCGGTGATTAATCCATCCGGAGTATCTCTTCTTAATAAGCACCCGAGAAGAGCCGGGGCAAGCGTTACCGCATCTTCGAGAAAGAATTCCTCCGGCGGCGAAACATATTCATTCACCGTGCCTCCTGTCACGTTCGTCCCTCAGTCTTCGTCCTGCAGGAACTGCCGGGGGATAGCCGGTATACTCTTCATACTTTCGATGATGCCGAGGGTCTCTTCCGAGGGATCGAAGAACGTGACAAGCAGGTCGGTCACATCCACGAACTGCATACTCTCGTCCCTGTAGATTATGTCCCATGCACTCACGATGATGTCAACACCGGCCTCCTCGGCAACGGCTGGGAGTTCGCTCCATATCATCCAGATAATCTCGTCGATATCCCCCGCGCTGAAAATCTGCTCATGCACGAGCTGCTGCTGCTCGGGTCCCAATAGCCCCAGCTCGTCAGCACGCTCCGTATCACCTGATTGCAGGGCTGCTTCGTACTCCGCCTTGAGCTCATCCACCTCCGCGAGGAACTCCTCGGATCGGTAATAGGCCAGCGCAACGCAGCGGGAGTCGAAAATGCCTGTGACCGGAGCGGTTCCGCCTGAATCCTGCGCTGCTGCTGAGACGGAGAGAATTCCCAGGAGCAATATGGTTATCGCCGAAACCCGGCGGCTCATTCTCTTTTTCATGTTATCCTCCTTCGCTTACTGTTGCATTCTGCTTGAATATCATGCATTATGTAAGCAGAAGAAACAGACATGATTATTCTGGAGGTAAAAAATGAAAGCTTGTCCCTTCTGTAATCCGGACAATGACAGGATACTGTGGAAAGATGAAAATGTTTATGTGATCAGGGACCTGTATCCGGTCTCGCCTTCGCATACTCTAATCATACCCTTCAGACATTTCGCCAGTATCTTCGATGCTACTGCTGAAGAACTGTCTTCGATAGCAAAAGCTCTGACTGTCAGAAAAAAACAGCTTGAACAAAGTCTTGCCGCCGACGGATACAATATTGGCGTGAACGAAGGGGTGGCGGCCGGTCAGACAATCCCTCATGTCCATATTCATCTGATACCGAGGTTCGAACACGATGTTGATGACCCGAGAGGCGGAGTAAGGGGTGTGATACCTGAAAGGAAAAACTACCGCAACTCATAATTTTTGCCTCACATAAGCTGAATGTATCTCTATTATTCCTATCGCGTATTGATCATATCCTGTATTCTGGAGGGAAATTGACAAACATTGATACTGTCATTCCGGAAGATTTTAATCTTGTAACTGCTAAGGAAATGGACGGGCTTCTCAAGGCTGTCGATACCGAAATGACAGGCGTCTGGCCGGAATTCATGCTTCATGATACAGTTGCCAATCAGCACTGGGTCAGACTCTATTCTGATTTCCCGGAGTATCAGTTCGCCCTTTTTGATAAGAAATCCGGTAAAATGGCTGCGGCGGGTAACTGCATTCCCCTGCTCTGGGATGAATACCCGGAGAACCTCCCGAACGAGGGATGGGACTGGACTGTCAGAACGGGATTCAGTAATAAATCAGAAGAAGTACAGCCAAATGCCGTCAGCGCGCTTTCAATAGCGGTGTCACATGAATACAGGGGCAGAAAGCTGAGCGGCTGTATGGTTGAGATCATGAAGGAAATAGGAAGAAAGAAAGGCCTTGGAACACTTCTCGCACCGGTACGCCCCTCATTGAAACCCAATTATCCTCTCATACCGATGGAAAAATACATGAATTGGAAGAATGCCGAAGGATTGCCTTTTGACCCCTGGCTTCGGGTGCATGTACGGAGCGGTGGGAAGATCGCAGGTGTCTGCGGAGCATCAATGACCATTCCAGGCTCATTGAAGGATTGGGAAGAATGGACAGGGATGGAATTCCCCGGAAGCGGCAGGTATATTGTTGAAGGTGCTCTTGTTCCTGTCGAGATCAACACCGATCCGCGAACAGGTATTTATATTGAACCCAATGTCTGGGTGGTTCACAGAATACATTAGCAGTTGAACTGCTTAACTGAAGCAGGAAATGATATTATCGTGAAAAAGAGCTGACTTGAAGCATATCTTGGTGACATACGGATCAACCGGACAATTGATGTGGCAACAGGCATGGGGAACTATGCCGGTTTCCTCAGAGAGATATTAAAGGCCTGTCCCCTGCCCATTCAAGCTCTCAACTGCTCTCCCCACGATGGCCAAGACTTGACAGAGGCGTTCTCGGGACGCTTGAGATATCGTACCCCAGGAAGCCCAGTAAAAGCTGAAGCCCGGTAATTACCGGGAGACCTGCGAGCATTACCGTTCCTGCTGATGCTGGAATACTTGTCGAGATGCTTCGTATCCACTGAATCACGCCGAAGATGCTACCGAACGTCAGCAGCAAAGACCCCAATAGAAGCATTAGCGTGGCCAGGCTGAAATCCCTTATCAGATAAGAGTAGAAGAGTCTGACAAGGGTGTTGCGGATGTTCCATATAGCGAACCCCGGAAGCACCTTCCACCACCGAAGGCTGCTGAACTCACCGTCATATTTCGCGGTTATGGGCATGTCCAGTACCACTGCGTCGATCATACGCAGGTGGAAGAGCATGTCCGATTCGAAGAAGTACCTCTCGCTTACACGGTCCAGGGGTAGCAATCGCAGCACATCTGCGTGTATGGCAGTGTACCCGTTGGTAGGGTCCAGCACGTTCCAGTAACCTGAGGAGAGTTTTATGAATAGTGAGAGCACGGAATTGCCGAACAGACGAACCGAGGGCATTCCCCGCAGGTCTCCAGGCTTTGTGAACCTGTTGCCCTTCGTGTAGTCTGCCCTCCCATTGAGAACTGGTCCTGTGAAGTAGGGTATCAGTCCGGGATCCATTTGACCGTCACCGTCAAGCTTCACAACCACAGTGGCTCC
>DAOWNO010000244.1 GCA_030642525.1 Candidatus Aegiribacteria sp. | reverse complement strand
TCTCCGTTCGAGGGAGGGTATGTTGACCAGCGTTAACGGCGCCACTCAGATAAGGGCGGGTGTCATGCGCCCTGAACTGGTTATCCCCGTTGACGAAACGATCAGTGACGCCGGTTTGGATAAGCAGGCCGGCGCTATGGATATTGGATCTTTGATCCGATGCATTCGCGCTCCGCATTTCGGAAAACTGGGTAAAGTCGCTGTACTCCCGGCGGAGCTCCAGGTGCTTGATTCCGAAGCTCGTGTAAGAGTGCTGGAAGTTGAATTTGAAAACGGAGAAACTGCTACGGTTCCTCGTGCGAATGTGGAGCTGATTGAGGGATAGAATATTGCAAAGTAAATATTATTGATTTTGAAAAGACGATGCCTCTGGTTTTCCAGGGGCATCATCTCTAATTGGAAGGAGGGAACATGAGAAAACTTTCGGCTGTTACTGCGGTTCTGCTGGTATCTCTGGCAGGACTTGCTCTGGCCGATAATACAGATCCGCCTGAAAACGTCGTGACTGAGGCGGCTTCGGAATTTGAAGTATGCAGTGTGATTGATCTGCATGCATCCGATATTCCCAACGATGAAGGCGGTTCGGTTAAACTCAGGTGGATCATGGAAAGTGAAGGAATCAGACCGGATTCTCTTGAAATAATGAGAAGAGATCCCACCGGTTCCGATGAGCTGATTGCGACTCTGTCTGCAAATTCCATGAATTACACCGATGATTCAGCCCGGAATGGAACTACCTACTCTTACCGGATACTTTCCTTCCGCGGAGGAGTTGCTGAAGCCTGTTCCGATGAGGTGCAGGCAGTTGCATCCGCCCAGTGGTTTTATTCCGGACGTGTTGGAATGTTCATTATCCTTTCTTTAATAATGTTGGTCATAGTTTACTATATCGAAAGCGGAAAACGGGGGAAAGAACTCTACATTCGAGAAATAGCAGGACTGGCGGCAGTTGATGATGCTGTAGGCAGGGCAACCGAAATGGGTAAACCTGTTCTGTACATACCCGGCATAATGGATATGGATAATATCCAGACGATCGCAAGCATAGTTATTCTCGGAAGAGTTGCTAGAAAAACCGCCGAGTATGGATCTCCTCTGCTTGTCCCAACAAGCAGAAGCGTTGTCATGAGCGTCGCTCAGGAAGTGGTCAAGGAGGGTTATCTTCAGGCCGGCAGATCGGATGCCTTTAATAAGGAAAATATACAATATCTTACAGATGATCAGTTCGGATACGCAGCCGGTGTGGATGGAATCATGGTCAGAGAGAAGCCGGCCGCGATATTTCTACTTGGCTGTTTCTACGCGGAAAGCCTCATCCTTGCGGAAACGGGAAGAAGCGTGGGAGCTATACAGATAGCCGGAACCGCCATGCCCAGCCAGATACCATTCTTCATAGCGGCATGCGATTATACGCTGATCGGTGAGGAGCTGTTCGCTGCAAGCGCCTACCTTTCGCGCGAGCCCAAGCTGCTTGGCAGTCTCAAGGGGCAGGACGCAGGTAAGCTGTTTTTCCTCATTCTTATTGTAGCCGGTGTCATAGCCGCGTCCATAGGAGACTTCTGGTCTCCGATGAAGAGTGTTGCCGAGTTCCTCCGCAAACTCGTAACCGTGAATTAGGAGGCCGGCATGAGACTAATATTACCGCTTTCGATAACTTTCATTACAGGCGTGATAATGGTTCTCCATTTCTTTGTTCCGCACCAGCCGATCAAGCTTCTGGGAGACAATCTCCAGGATTGGTATCTGATCGTTGCCTCAGCGGCGATCTTCCTCGGAGCGCTTAACCTCATGCATGTTCATGTAAGGAAGATCAAGCTGAAGCTGAAGAACTGGAAGTACAGCCCGGTAACCATTGCAGGTTTCATGGTGATGTTTATTACCGGTCTGATCTACGGTGTAACAGAGGCCAGACCTTTCGACTTCATGTTCATGAACATGGTCGCTCCGATGGGCTCGACAATGTTCAGTCTGCTTGCCTTCTTTGTCGCATCCGCTGCCTTCAGGGCATTTCGCGCGTCCAACTGGAGAGCTACACTTCTTCTCACGTCCGCGTTCATCGTAATGCTCGGACAGGTGCCGATAGGAGCCATGATCTGGGATAAGATTCCGCTTGCCAAAGTCTGGCTCATGACCTTTCCCAATACCGCAGGGCAGAGAGCTGTCATGATAGGAGCAGCAATGGGAGTCGTGTCCACTTCCCTCCGTATGATCTTCGGAATCGAGCGGAGTTATCTGGGAGGTACAGACTGATGGCTGGAATACTGGAAAAACTCGGAAATATGGACAGAAGGATAATTTTTGTCCTTATCGCGCTGTCTGTCATCATTCCTGTTACAACACATCTCACCTTCCCTAATCCCGTAGGTGCTGAGCCAAGCAGGGACATGTACGAATATGTCGATGCACTGCCTTCCGGTTGCGATGTTCTGCTGAGCTTCGATTATGGCCCTTCAACCATGCCGGAACTGCATCCAATGGCTATTGCTCTCGCGACCCATCTCTTGAGAAAAGATATCAACGTGGTTTGTATGGCACTCTGGCCTGAGGGGGCGAGCCTGGGGCAGGAAGTTATGTCCGGTGTAGCAGACAGTCTCGGAAAAGCACAGTACGAGGACTGGTGCAACCTTGGATACAAGACAGGCGGCGGAATCATGATAGTACGCCTCGGTTCGAGCATGAAAGCTGTATTTCCGACAGACAGGGATAACCTTCCGTGGGAAGAGATCCCGATGCTTGAAAATATATCCGATCTTACCGATTTTGATCTCATCATTACGCTGTCAGCAGGTGATCCCGGCGTGCCGGCATGGGTCATGATGGGCGGAGACAGATTCGGAGTGCCTGTTGGTGGTGGATGCACCGCTGTCAGCGCTCCACAGTACTATACGTATTTGCAGACCGGTCAGATGGTCGGGCTGCTTGGCGGTCTTAAGGGAGCTGCCGATTATGAAACTCTTGTGGGAATTACGGGTGGTTCAGCAATAGAGGGGATGGCTCCCCAATCCATCGCGCATTTGGTGATAATGGGTTTCATCATACTAGGCAACATCGCATACTTCTCGCAGAAGAAGAAAGAAGGCAGAGGATGAACTGGGAAATACTCGGCATCTGGCTGGGAGCAATGCTGACTCTCTGCCTTTACAGCTTCCTTTATAGAGACAATCCGTTCTACAAGTTTGCCGAGCATCTGTTCGTCGGCATGAGCGCGGGTTACTGGGTCATTTACACTATTGAGAATGTACTGAAACCGAACTGGTGGCAGAAGATGTTCCCGGAGAGCGGTGGATTCAACTGGGTATGGATAATTCCAGGAATATTCGCGCTGTTCATGCTGGCAAGGATAATACCGAAGATAGCCGGACTCTCACGCATGGCGCTCGGAATGATAATCGGAGCCGGTGCCGGAGTAAACATGGTTGGTTTCTTTCAGACAAACGCGATGGCGCAGGTTAAAGGCACGATTATCTCAATCAGCTCCGGCGGGGTCTGGGATATTATCAGCAATACCATCCTTGTAGTGGGTGTAGTTACCGGTCTTGTGTACTTCTTCTTTTCCAAGGCACATACCGGAATTGTGGGTAAAACAGCGAAAGTGGGAATCACGATACTGATGGTTGCATTCGGAGCGAGCTTCGGTTACACGATAATGGCAAGGATAAGCCTGCTCATCGGGCGGTGTCAGTTTTTGATTTTTGACTGGATTCCAACCATTCCTCGATTGCTGGGAATGGGAGGCTGACAGTAAAAAGGGGACATGCACCCTCTGCATATCCCCAGAGGGTTGGTTCTCTGGTGCGTGTCCCCAAAAACAATGACACTCTATACGTGTCCCCGAATAGAAATATGCATTCAGTATCCGATTCATGGAACTAAGTTGCTATTTCAGTGTTTTTTGTGCCGGGAGAAATAAGATGAAAAGATGTGGAATATCTGTAAAG
>DAOWNO010000182.1 GCA_030642525.1 Candidatus Aegiribacteria sp. | reverse complement strand
TAATGCTTGCAGATAGAATTGGAGACACCATCCGGATTTCACTGTCAGTGAATCCCCTCCCATCGTTCCCAATCGATCGAATCAGCGGGAAATACAGGGCCGTCGGTGCAGCATTTCAGATATCCGCCGCCCGCTTTCGGGATTGAACAACCCTCACATGCTCCCCAGCCGCAGCCCATCCTTGCTTCCGCTGAAATTTGCGTTCTGGAAGAGAATTCAGCTGGAATGTTTTGAATAACGGCTTTCATCATGGCAACCGGTCCGCATACGGCAATATTGCTGACAGAGTCCCATTGAACGGATTCAAGTAAATCCGTTATCAGTCCTTTCCTGCCGCTCGATCCATCTTCTGTAATGCTCAATAATGATACTTCTGGAACCGGAAGCAGTTTATCCTTTGAAGAGGCTCCAAGCAGCATAAGCCTGCAGTCAACGTATGAAACAAGGCCCGGGAATCCGGCAGCGCCCAATCCGCCGCCGACAAGAAGCCAGCCGCCGTTATTCAGTTCATAACCGGAACCGAGAGGTCCGAGAACTCTTACCGCTGAACCTGTTTCAACCCCTGAAAGCAGTGCGGTTCCTCGACCTACGGCTTCAAAAATAATTTCAATTGAAGAACTGTACGCTCTGCTGATTGTGAACGGTCTTCTGGTCACCGGAAATGGACCGGGAGAAACCTCAATCTGAATAAACTGTCCTGGTTCTGCATTCGCGCAGAATACCTCTCCTGTTTCCAGACACATTCTGAAGACACCCGGAAGGAACTCTTCCTTTAAGGTAACAACAGCATCTCTGTCCACTTCGCTATTCTTCCCCACCTTCTTCGATACCTCCAAGCCTGTTCAGAGCGGCAATGCCCATTTCGGTGTTTCCATATTCACTGGAAAGTTCCGTAAGGTATTCCTCAAGAATTTTATCATCCATTCTCGCGCCTTCAGCAGCAAGATACGCAGCCCAGAGGATTTCAGGTCTCTTCATTCTGCTCCATACGGATGAGAGAACTGTATTCAATTCCTCCCATGCCTCATTGAAATTCTCCTCCCCAAGAAGACTCCAGGCATGCTCAAGAACTACGGAGGGTCGGAAACGGTATCCGTCACCCCGGTCAAAGTTCAATCTGTTTTCAATAGTAGTGGCAAGATCTCCCATGTCGCACAGGGCATAGGCTTTCAGCAGCAGAGTTCTCGAAGAATCAACATCAGCTGCCATTAAATCCGAAAGAGCCGCAAGAGCCATTGATCTTTCCATATCAGGCGCGGATTCAGAAAGGGTTATCAGCTCACTTAATGCTTCAGAATCGCCCTTTCCATACAGATCTATTCGTTTCTCAGCAATCATTAAACGGTAGAGCCAGATTTCATTTTCACTGCACATGCCCAGTTCGTCCAAATAATGCAGAAGCAATACAAGATTGTTACGCCGGTCCTCGCCAAGACGAAGCCAGAGGTAATCACCACTTCTGCCGGAAAGCTCCTCCAGATTATCAATCGCGTCTTCAATTCTGCCATCCTTCTCCAGCAGTATCGTTCGAAGGTACAGAGCTTCAGCACCATATTCCCGATAACCGTCCAGATCGGCAGCACTTCTGAAAGAGGCCATTGCACCGGCGGGATCTCCCGAAAGTTCCCTGGCCTTCCCGTCAAGAAGAGCAATGGTCGCTGTTTCCAGGTCAGACCTGTAACCTGAGAGAAGCCGTGTCAGTACTCCCACTGCTTTCCCTGGTTTATCAGCCTGCAAATAAGCCTCCGCTGCAATTGTGAGCGCTCTATAATAACCTTTTCCTCTTTTGAACATATCTCCCGCTGTCAGAGCCATTACAGCTCCGCTGTCGGGAAGTCCGATCTCCATCAGAGCACGGCTGACCAATAATTTCAATTCCGCTGAAAGGCTGTCATCCCCCGGTGTTCCAAGACTGTCGGCAACCACAAGAGCCTGTTCAGGCTGATTATTCAGCAGCTGTGCGTCCATCAGATACAATCTTGAGCAAATGTATCTATCGTCATTTTCATGGGAAACATTCTCGAACGAAGCAACCGCATCATTCAATCTTCCAAGTTCCATGGCTGCAAGACCCATACCCGTAAAAGCTCTATCACGAATTGTCTGATCATCCGTCAGTATCGCTGTCGAAGAGAATGCCATCATCGCTTCGGTTAAATCAGATGTGCCACTTCCGGTAAGCGTGCGCCTGCCCAGCTGAAGAAGCGCATTACCGAGAAGAAGCTGAGCATCGTCAACCCATTTGCTTTCAGGATAGATAGCCAGAATCTTGGAAGCACCCGCAATAGCTTCATCAAGCAGCACTTCCTCGGAAGATACCGGATTGTCAGGATACTGTTTCGCAAGCTCAAGAGCTTCTCTGTAACTTTTTCTGGCGTTGTAATATGTGTTATAATAAGCACATGAAACCACAAGTAACAATGTGAAAACCATACTGAACGCAATAGTGTATCCTGATTTATGCAAACTGACCATCCCTGTAGACAAGCCTTCCAATCCAGACGGCTTCGACTCTGCCTTTTAGTTTTCTATGCAGAAAGGGTGTATTGAACGATTTCGAAAATATCCCTGTTTCGTAGAGACTGTATTCAATATCGGGATTGTAAAGGACTATATCCGCTTTATCCCCAACTGCAAGTCCAGGTTCCGGAATCCTCAGAATTCGAGCCGGCCCTTTCGTCAGAAGACCAAGTATCTGAAGAAGAGGCATGCCGGGTTCAGAATGAAGAGCCTCAATTGTCAAAGGCAGGAGAGTTTCCAGACCGATAATTCCAAAAGCTGCATCCTCCAGCGATTTCCGCTTCCTGACCATAGCGTGTGGGGCATGGTCTGAAGCAATAGCGTCCACCATACCTTTCTTCACCATTGCAAGCAGTCCGAGGCGGCTTTCAAAGCTTCTGAGCGGTGGATTCATCTTTGCCATCGATTTATGCTCAAGAACAGCTGTCTCATCAAGAATCAGGTGATGCGGTGTGACATCAACTGTTACTCCTGATGACCTGAAACAATCAGATCTTACCAGCTCAATACTCCTTGGAGACGACAGATGAGTTAAATGGAGATGTCCCGCGCAACTGTTTGCGATTTCGAGGCATCTGGCTACATCTACTGTCTCCGCACAATCGGGAATCCCTTTTACACCAAGCTTTACGGCAATTACTCCCTGATTGATCGAACCTCCTGACAACTCAGTTACCTCAGGGTGTTCAATAATCACGCCATTGAACACAGAAACGGTTTCCATTGCCTCAAGCAGTAATCCGGAATCATGAACCGGACCGCCATCATCTGAGAACGCGGTAGCTCCGGCTTCATGCAGCTTATGAAAATCGACGAGACGCTTACCAGCTCTACCTCTGGTAACGCATGGAACAGGTATGCAGCGGGCAAGATTCAGGCTCAAAGCTGAAGAGATCATATCCGACATTATTTGAGAAGAATCTATTGGAGGAGTTGTATTTGGCATAGCGGCAACAGTAGTTACACCACCGGCAATCGCCGCTTTCAGGCCTGTTTCAATTGTTTCCGAATCCTCACCGCCCGGAACGCGGAGATGCACGTGCATGTCCACCAGTCCGGGAAATACCCATTTGCCGGCAGCGTCGATCGATACAGCATCAAGTTCATCGGGCAAGCCATTTTCAACGGCTTCGATTCTGCCGCTTTCTATAAGAATATCACCGTGAAAGTCAGCATTCACTGAAGGATCCAGTATCCTCGCGTTTCTGATTACGTATCGTTCCAGAAATCCATCACCCTCTCAGTCGGAAAAGTCCTTCCCGGTTTTGTCAATCTCTTTCCCGGCCCCGCCATCGGGTGCGGCATCAGGTGCTGAAGATGAGGAGTAATTTCCTCTGACTGCCGTTATGAAACGTTCGGGAGCAGAGTTCCAATCATCTCTCTGAAGGATTCTATCAATAACCGCGGTTCCGGTTCCAGCGGAGTTGAATGCTTCGAAGAACCTCAGAGCCCATTTCTCAGTTTCCTCCAGAATACGATCTCTGTACATGTAAGGCAAACTCATTATTCTGTAGTGGAAAGGCAGATTCGCCTTTTTGTAATCACCGGAATTACGAGGGTATCCCCAGCCATCAGCCCACGATACTATTTCATCCCATAATTCATTCGGAATTCCTTTATCGGAACGCTTTACAAACGATCCATTTTCAATCACAGCGTTGCCGCTGTCAGGATCCATTTCCAGACCGAACAGGATATTCTGCCAGAGAGTTCCAACATTCCCCTTGTTAATGCCGTACTCTTTGAAATGCCCGACTTTATCGAGAGGTGTTCCGCTGATCCCGTGCTGCGCAATCTTACAATCATACTGTGATATTGCATTCGCTATTTCTCCGGTTCTCTTCAGGTCGATCCCCTCACCTTCACCCTTGGAAGAATCGTAAGTACCATGTTTGGATCCATTTGAGATCGCGAGAAAATCCGGGAATATCCCCCAGCTGTTAAGACCGCCTACGAAATACTCCGCTTCCTCTATGGTAGTGAGAACTCCGGCACCCTTTATTTCACCGACTTCAACTTCAAGACCTATATATGGTGGAATGTGCATCGCGAGATCGCGGGTGAAGATCAGATTCTCATAATCCGGGTTATGCGATGCATCAATTGCCACTGAGGTCCAGCCCCTTGAAATGGCATCAGGAACAGTTACGACAGCTTCATCTATGTCGCTGTCTGATTTTATCGCATAATGATCCATATGCAGACCGAAAACGGTTTTATCTTCAATTGAACTTGAGAACTGCATCGCGAACCAGGGAAGATTTCTGAAATTCACTCCAGTATAACCAGCTTCTGATTTTGCCAGTTCAAGTAAAACAAAAGAGTCAACCTTCTTCGCAGCCCGAAGAATTCCCAGGGCGCTCAGAGGATTGCGAATATTGGCAGCCATGACAATGGCATTCCTTTCAACAGCAACAGCAGCTATGTCCTTCATACTTACAAGAGCAAACCTGCTCGCAGGAAACGCTCTTGTAACATTCAAAGGTCTCAAATTCAGAAACTTGTTGTACTTCATCGTATTGATCATTTGGATTCCTTTCGTATTTGACCGGAGGTGCATTGAGTGTTAATATGCTTG
>DAOWNO010000317.1 GCA_030642525.1 Candidatus Aegiribacteria sp. | reverse complement strand
GTCAGATATCCACGGCAATCTTCCGGCTCTCGAAGCTTCCTGGAATCTATTTGAGGCTGAGGGAATCGAGCAGGTCGTCTGCCTTGGTGATCTCGTTCAGTTCGGTCCTTATCCCGGAGAAGTAATTGATTTCGTGAGGCAGCACGATATGGATACAGTCCAGGGCAACTGCGACCGGGCGGTTGCAAAAGGTAGGAACGATACCGGAGATGTCTACCCCAATATTCACTGGGAGCAGCTCGCCCGGAAAACACTTCAATGGACCAAAGACAATATCACGGATTCTCAGAGGAAGTTCCTTCGGAAGTTACCCTCCGAATTGAGGTATCAGATCGGAAGCAGGAGAATTCTGTGTGTTCATGGTCTTCCGGGAAAAATCTCCAGTGGTATTCAGTCAAACATGCCAAACGAGGCCTGCGATCTGCTTTTAAAAAGAAATTCCTGTGATGTGCTCGTTCTCGGGCATACGCATGAGATGTTTCTCAGAGGGCGCGGCTCGCGGATGATAGTCAATCCGGGCAGTATCGGCGGCGGCACAGTTCCGGGTGAATCGACTGTAGCTGTAATTGAAGTGGATGAAGAAAACACCACAACATCGGTCTGCTGGCACCGTGTTCCGTACGATATCAAGAAGTACGAGACGAAGTACAAAGCGGAAGGGCTTCCGGAGATATTTCTCAGATGTATTCTCCTTGGAAGAGATCCGAGAGGAGAATGGCATACAAAAGTATGGAGGCAAAAATGGGCAGAACAATAGTAGAGAAGATCATGTCCTCCCATAGTGGAGATGATTGCAGAGCTGGTGATGTCGTGTGGATTGAGATTGACAACAGAACAGCCAGAGATTTTGCCGGAGCGAGTGTAGTAGGGAATCTGGAGAAGTACGGCGGTGATTCTCCCATTAACGATAAGCAGAAGACATTTTTCACATTTGACTGCAATGTGCCCGCGAATACAATTCCATATGCCAACAACCAGCACAGAATCAGATTGTTTGCGAGAAAGCATGATCTGGAAGTCTTTGATGTTGATGCCGGGATAGGTTCACATATAGTAATAGAAGGCAAATTCGGAAAGCCGGGTACAACCACGGTCGGGACGGACAGCCATCTTAATATCATGGGTTCGGTTGGCGCTTTCGGCCAGGGAATGGGTGACGTGGATATTGCCTATGCCTTCAAGACCGGAAATGTCTGGTTCGAGGTGCCGCATACTGTGAAAGTCACTCTTGAGGGAATTCCCGCACAGGGTACAGAGGCTAAAGACGTTGCCCTGGCAATGCTTCGGAGATTCAACAACCATGAGCTTCTCGGAAAGGCTGTTGAGGTTTACGGTCCCTGGATGGATAAGGCTACACTGGAAGACTGTATCACTTTTTCAAGCCTTGCCACCGAAATGGGTGCCGTCATTGGGATGATTCCACCAAATGACAATGTACTCAGGTTCTTCGGCATATCAGGGGAAGAAGCAGTTTATGCGGATTCCGACGCGGAATACTCAGAGGAATACCTGCTTGATATCAACGGACTTGAGCCCCTGATCGCCGCTCCGCCAAGCCCGTCTAATGTTTCACCCGTAAAAGAACACACTGATGTAAAAGTCGATGGTGTGTTCATAGGCAGCTGCACCAACGGAACCTATCAGGATCTGAAGTATGCCGCAGAACTTCTTAGAGGGCGCAAAGTAGCTCCAGGAGTTATGCTGAAAGTTGTTCCCGCAACGAGGGAAACGTGGTCGAGATTACTTGATGAAGGCCTTCTGAAAGATATTTTCGATGCCGGCGGCATCATCAGCAATGCGGGTTGCGGAGGATGTGCGTCTGGTCAGATCGGCATGACCGGCGAGAGAGAAATTCAGGTAAGCACATCCAATCGGAATTTCAAAGGCAAGCAGGGCAAAGGAAACACTTACCTTGCGGGGATCGGTACAGCTGTGGCCTCGGCTGTACTTGGAAGAATTGCATCAGTTCATGAACTGAAGGAGGTGCTAACATGACTCGAAACATGATTCTCAGGGGAAGACTGTGGGTATTGAAATCCGGAGAAAGCCTCATCAGTGATATTGATACTGATATGATTTATCACAACGCTCATCTTGCTGTAACCGAAGTTGAAGAAATGGGTCAGTTCGCTTTCGGTAATCTTGATGGCTACATGGATTTTGCCGGCAAGGCTCAACCAGGTGATATCATTCTGACCGGGGATAATTTTGGCTCAGGCAGTTCCAGACAGCACGCGGTGGACTGCTTCGCAGCACTTGGAGTTCAGGCCGTGATCGCCAGATCCTTCGGGGCGATATACAAGCGAAACGCGATCAACAGCGGTTTCCCTATTATGGAACTCCCCGGACTTCCCGATAACCTCTTCGAGCAGTTCGATGAAGTCGAGCTTGACCTTGAAAATGGCATTCTTTCGAAAGGCGAGAAGAGTTTCCAGGGAAACCCCATGAGCAGGGTTGCAAAGGATATCTACCTGGCAGGAGGGCTTTTTCAGTACGCGGAGCAGATGTGATTAAAGGCAATTCTGAATTGCCAATCAATCGAACATTTGTGCCTGGTTCAACCTGAGAAGCGGCAGATCAACGATAAGACAGAGAATTAAATCGTTAACACGCTTTTTTTTCATGCAACACTTTGCTGAATGGTCTTGACTTTTACGCAAAGCCTTGCGTAATAGTCATCATGAAACGATATCTGGAGAAAAGAATTGTCGCTGATCTGAAGAGAAAAATGGTACTTCTTACCGGACCCAGGCAGGTAGGGAAGACTTTTCTCTCGAAACAGATTGCTGAGGACTACTTCATGCGTCCCTGCTACCTGAACTTCGATAATGTCCTTGATGCAAGTGTAATCAT
>DAOWNO010000326.1 GCA_030642525.1 Candidatus Aegiribacteria sp. | reverse complement strand
CCTCCTCAACAAGTGACACCAGTGGCGGAGAATCGGTTGCATTGCCTTCCGGAACATATAGAACGATCACAAAGCCATTACCGCTTCTACCTACTTGCGGGCGATATCCCAACACTGGCTCACGATTACCCTTCAGTATAAATGCGGCTGATCCGTCAGAAAGACTGAGAATTTTATCAGCGTTAGGAATAGTCTTCCCTTCTATTACTCGCCTTCGAGAATAACCAATAACTCTTGTAGCATCCTCAATATCATGCTCTATGTGTTTCCGTAACACATTCAGCCGCTCAGCAAGCGTCGGCGGGAGAGATACTGTTTCCATACATGTTCTGTGTTTGTAATTTTCATTCGTCAGGTGGGCTATAACTTTCTCAGCTTCAGTATACAGGGTTCGATAAAACCCTCTCCGCTTAACCCTGGCCCCTTTACCTGAAGTAACATTGATTCTGAAATTCAACGCACTGATCTTTGATAACCAGTGCTCAGCAAACCAGGGCATGAAGTTCGGTACACCGTATTTCGATAAACTCTGGCTGTTTCTGAAAGCCCTTTCGAGCAGTCTGTAGATAACTCCTGAGTCTACAGGCCAACTGCTGTTTGCCATTACGGCAGTGCTGTCCAGAGTAAGCCTCTTGTAATCGTCTATTCCCTGATCTTTGACATCCGCCAATTGGCAGAGATATATGTAATTACTAGTCTCATATGACACGGCCTGAACATTGTCATGAATAGTTGAGGCTCCGGGAAGTTTACCCAGACCGTGAATCTGAAAATAGTACTGAATCGTTCTGGAATCCATAATTCTATCTGTTGACCGTGCATCGGTAACGGACCCGAAGTAACCCATGTAGAGCATGAAGAGGAATACCGTTTCCGCTCTCATTCTGGGTCTTCCAATTCCAAGCTGGTCTTCAAGGTATTCCTCAAAGTCCTCGGCATCATCATCAGAACTGCTCTCGGTATCCTCCTGACATTCCTCGCACTTCACATTCTCATCTATCTCCAGCTCCAGTGACCGGGTATGGTTATCCCTCCAGACCCTGTCCGCATTGCGCTTTTCTTTTTTCTTTATGCCATGAATATCAAGATCCAGTTCAATTTTCTTCAGAATTTCCGGGTTTTTGTGAAGAAGTGCGAATCCCTCGCGAAGAACTTCGCTGAAGCTTGTTTCTACTTCGATTGGAAACAAAGTGTTGCTTTCTGGGGGAAAAGTGGTAGTTTTCATCTGCGCCGTCTTTCTTTTTAGGGTTTTTGTGTTGTGACTTAACTCCTTGATATATAAAGAATTGCGGCGCATTTGTCAATAGTAAACGTATGTTTTATATAATGTTATCAGCTAGTAAAGACTTTTCGGATAGGCTCTAGCAAGAGTTGCAGCGTATGAATGGAATCCTTTTGCGAATACCTGCCATAAGATATTTGCTGGATACTGGGCGGATATCGATCCTGCAGAAGCATTGAAAGACAATTCAGAATATCTTGAGAGTCTGAGAACACAACTCCATGCACTGCAGTCAGAAGATCAATCGAATTCAATGCCGACTTTCTGCATGGTCGATCTTGCAGAATCGTCCAGCCATCCATTATTGGCTCAATACAACCGTGCTGAATCGACAACACTTTCATCTGATTATCTAGAAACAGCAAGTGATTTCGAGCCAGGATGCTGTCTTGATGAGGGTATCGGACAGGATCCTGTCGAATTCCTTATGGATGAGATCGCAAGGATTGAAAATCAACTGATTTGTAGAGCCGATAGCTCTAGGAGATTCCATGATCGCGTATATGAATACCTGCCAATGGATGGACTGCCACTTGTTCTGCAGGTTTTCTATTCAGAACCAACCATGCCAAGAAAAAACTTTGGAGGAGTGATTGTTTTTGATAGTGTCTATTTCAAAAGTTGTATAGGGCCAGATAGTTTGTACTCCAACTATTCATTCAAAAGGTTATCCAGCGGTTTCGAGTTACCTTTGTCCCCAGATAACCCAGCGGGTAGTGAATTAGAATCCGACAATGTTGTTTTTGATAGCAGTAATGTTGTCTATTACATCTATAAGAGAGGACTCCCATCATATTACCAGGGTAATATCCGTTTGTATTTTGGAAGTGCAAACCTTCAGGATGATGAGGGACCGAGAGATCTTGGCGGTAATGCAATGGATAGTGATCCAGCTTTTAAAGCAGCGGCCAGAGAAAATTACGGCCCGTTCTCATATGCGAACTATAGTGAGGGACCGGATACTCACTATGCCTGGACTCCACCAGACTGGTATCGAAGTCCCGGTACAGATATTGTTTATGGCACAGTTGGAGTCCTGCTGGATCCTGTGGCGGCAGTAGACTTGAATTCCATAGGGCTTGCTGATGGCATTTTCCTTGGTGACTGCGATTACTGGTGCGGCTTCTGGATGTTAAAAGAAGATTCAAAGGGATTTGGTGTATATATTGTGAAACCGGATGGGACGAAAATCCCGTTCCACTTCGGTGAGGTTTCCGCTTCCCATGGTGATGTTTTCCCTCCAACAACCAGTAATGGCAGGTATCTATTCCTGGCAGGACACTGGGGATCATGCCCGGGTATAACAGGCACTAATGCAATCAGGATAGATGCT
>DAOWNO010000118.1 GCA_030642525.1 Candidatus Aegiribacteria sp. | reverse complement strand
CCTTCAGTGTAATGATCGATGACAACGCCCAGCAGATAAGCGGCGAGCTTCCTGAATATGCGCCACAGATAGAAAAACTGGGTATTGATTCTCTTGGCAACCTCTGGGCACAGCAGGGCACTTCAAAGGGGCTGATCTGGGATGTATTTTCACCGGAAGGAGAGAAAATCCGCGAAGTGTACCTTACGGCTTTCCCTGATTCCCTGTATATCCGTGTTGAAATTAATGAGCACGGTATTGTAGCATGGAATTTGTCACCCGAAGATTATCCCAGGCTTTACCGACTCGGCTTTAAATAGTCCGGAAGATCACTCCTTCATCGTCGCTGTCCAGACGGAGTAGGCGATAGCGCTGCCGCCGAAAACACCTGCCCCTATCCAAGGCCATGCGGCACCGTCGATTGTGCCGCCAATAGCTGCAAAGATGGCTGCTATAATAAGAAAAACAATATCGAATACGGTTGCTTTTGCCCATTTACTGACAGGCGCCTCTCCTGAGAGTACTTCCTGGCGGCTGGCATCAACAAGTATATGGTATTTCTTATTCCTGTATACATATTCAAGCTCCCAGACAGGAACGTAGACCAGATCAACTCCCTTGACATCGATGGTTGTATCGCAATCGGTGATTTTTGTCGCTTTGCTTTCCGCCTTCTCATGGTGAAGTTCGATTATACGGTCTCTTGCAGATCTCTCAGCTCTTTCCTGGACTATCTGGCCGTTGATGATATGCTCCTGCATATTGAGCTTCTTGAGGTCATCAATTGAGAAATCCTTTTTGTCTTTCAGAAGGTTGATGTTGCGAGCCTTTTTCGAGCCTCCTAATCTGAAAATGAATTTGCCCCAGTCTGGAAATACACATTGCTTCCCGGGCTCAAGGTTCCGGATACCCCAGAATTCTGAATCATCTTCTCTTGCGTACACAGGCCATGTATAGTCTTCCTTGATGCGCCCCTGTACAGGTTCCCAGTATTTCTCAGATTTCTTGTTTTTTCCCTCGCCGATTGTTTTCGTTCGTTTCTGCATCCCGCTCCAGCGAGTGCTTCCGGTACAGCGGACTATCCAGTAGGGCAGAACCTTGGATTCTATCGTCTTCCAGCTGACCCTCTTTGGCAGATTCTTTGATCTGTAGAAGCCTTTTTCCAGCCAGGAGGACGCAATCCCTATAGCTTCATCACGACCGGCTTTTGGCGGAAGAAGATAATGAGATTTAACAGTTACAATATTGTCGAAACCTGCAAGCATTGTCGTAGTTCCACAGTATTCGCAGGTGATTACCGCTTCGCCTTCTATGTAAGAAAGCGGAGCACCGCAGTTGCTGCAGCTTATTTCATGGATACTGACTTTTTTATCCGCTCCTGCTGAATCGTTTTGCTCAACTGGTTCTTCATTGCTCTGTTCAACAGGTTCGTTTTCGTTCTTCATCTCTTCAGGCATCATCCTCTCCTCCCGGGCGCATCAGTTATATTTAGTTGTTTCTATTGCTCTCGAAGACTAATGAAAGAAGATAATGCAAATTATTTTTGGAGCCATACTGATTCTGAGCACTCAGGGCTCTCTTGATTCCTATCATCTCCAAATGGATCCCCAGTTGCTTGACAGTCTGTACTCCGATCCGTTTGCTGATTACCAGCTTCCGGCATACATCGAAACGGAAGCCGGCGCATGCAGCTGCCTTGCGGGATTCAGGGGTGGAACTTCCCTTTGGCAGACAAAGTTAAGCTGGAAAATCGAACTGTTCGATCCATCAATTGAAAACGCCTCTCATATCCTTCTTGACGCACAGTACAGAGACCTTTCACTTATGCGAAATGCTCTCGGACTCTTGCTATCCAGAAAACTTGGGCGTCCCACTCCCCTCACCGAGCATGTGGAATTCTATGTAAACGGCGAATACTACGGCGTGTATGTACAGGTGGAAAGAATCGACGAATATTTCTTTGACCGGACAGGCATGGGTAATGGACCTGTCTTCAAATCTGTAGATCATCTTGGCAGGTTCGCGTGGCAGCCTTGTGATACTCTTGGAACCACCGGATTCGAAGCTAAAAGAGGCAATGAAGAATACCTGTATCTGGTCCGCCGGCTTATTGACGCCGTTAATCTTTTCTCCCCGCTATCATTCAGCTTCGAGGATTTCGTCGCGAACGCTGCGGTCAGTCTGGCCATTAATGACACTGATGCCATCACCAAGAACTACTACCTGCATTTGAACCCCCTGAATGAGTGGCGTTACTACCCCTGGGACAGGGATGCTTCATTCGGCAATTCATGGAATGGTATATACGATCCGAACTGGACCGGATACACTTCAATGTACTGTTTCCGTATTTCACCCATGATTGCCCGCCTGTTTCTGCAGAATGAGTACAGAGACATGTTTGAGGATTATATGCTTCAGACAGGTGAAATTATGAGGTATGAATTACCCGGTATTATCGATTCAATCTATGCGGAAATAAGGGAAAGCGTATACGCTGATCCTCTCAAACAGGGTTCTAACGAGGATTTCGACGAGGCCGTCGCGATCTTAAGAGAAGCCGTATCAGAGCGCGGAGCGTTCCTTCCTGAAATAGCCAGGGGGCATCTGCCGCTTGAAGTAATATCCATGAACCTTTCGGAATGGGAATTCGAACCAGGAGGAACCTCGGATTCAGTTAAAGTCACTATCGAGTATTCACAACCCGTTGATTATATCCTGCTGATCGTTTGGAGTGATAACGAGAGTTCGGTTAACTGGTCTATGAATCAGGATGATCCTTCAGGGTATTGCTGGAGCAGAACTATTTCTTTTCCCTCTTACAGAACGCATATAAAATTCTCTGTAATAGCTGGATCTACAGCTGAAGGCGGAGTATGCTATACTGCTTTTTATTATCCTTTATATGCACCTCCCACCGCAATCTCCCGGCGAGTATGCGCTCCGACAGCAAGGAGGAGCATCTATTCATTTGATCCTGAAGTATTCGAAGTGCTTGCCCCTGTACGATACACCGTTTTCCTCTGGAGCCTTCCTGTTATTAATACTTCAAATTCTCCCCAGGATGTTTCATTCTGCGGTTTCCAGGCGGGAGATCCGCCGGCCAGACTGTTTGCATCGGAACAGACTGTCATTGAACCCGGTGATACATTGTACTTAACCAATAATTCAGAACTTCTGAGCGACATGATGCCTTACAACACTGTTCTGGGTAATCTTGCGCTGACCTCGCCTTCAAATACAGAGTTTCTTCTGATGTATCCCTCGTGGCAGACTGCTCTGACTGTGACAGTTAAAGAGGAAGTGAATTGTAGTGAATCAAGCTCTTCGGTTATTCTATCCGAAATATGTTTCGATGGGGATTCCGGAGACTGGATTGAACTTTTCAATACAAGTCTGTTCAGAGCGGATATTTCCGGATACATCCTTATCGATGGGCAGAATAACGAAATAAGCCTTCCGGTAAACACCATAATCAATCCGGGAAGTTTCCTGATAATCTGCGAGAATGAACAATCCTTCAGTTCAGTGAATGGATATGACATCGATGTAATCGAGGAAATGGATTTCAGACTCAATAATGAAAAGGATGGAATCTCCCTGCTTGAAAACGACAGACTTATCTTTTCAGTGATGTATGATGATGTATCCTGGCCTCTGGAAGACAATCATGTGCTTTCGCTGTATTCACCTGAGCTTCCCCTGGCGAATTCCTATAGCTGGCAGGCGATTGAACTGCCCGGAACCCCCGGCAGACCGAATCCGGGATGGCCTGTTATTATTCTCAAGCCGGTGATTGAAACCCTGTGGCCTAATCCGGCAGTAACATCATTCAATCTGGATTACATAATCCCGAGCATTCCTGGTGAATTGCTTATTTATGACATCGCAGGCAGACTCGTTTTTCAACCCCAATCAATTACTGATCTGGAAGGAAACCTGTCATGCAGTTTACCTCCTTCTCTTACTCCGGGGGTTTACTTCGCGATTATACGATCATGTGGAACATCAGCATCCCGCAAGTTTGTCCTTCTGCCATAGATGTGAACAGACAGTCGATTCTCGAAGCTTTATTCTGAAGGCTCTTACAGTTATAATATATGTTCTAACGTAAAAACAACAGAACAGGAAAAATATGAAATACTCCACTGCACTTACACTGGTTTTAACAGTACTCATTTCAGCAGCTGTTTCAGCAGACGTGGATGTGGAAAACGCCAACGCTGATACCTTCATACTTTCAGCCTACGCCAGGGTAAGGTTCAGCGAATTCGGAGGAGCTCTGACCATACCGGATAGATCATTCAGCATTGAATCAGCGGGACTGACAGCGGATTTTGATATGGATGATAATCTTAGTGGACAGCTTCAACTGGAGATAATACCTGATGAGATCTTTCTGAAGGATTGCTACATCCTCTGGGAGCCGTTCAACACGGTCGGTTTGCAGGCGGGACAATTCAAGAAACCATTCTGCCTGAATACGATAACAAGTACGTGGAACCTTCAGGCGATAGATCACTCAATAACCCACAGAGAACTGAGTGATCTGCTGTACTCTGGAAGAGATATCGGAGTGACCGGAATGTTGAATCCGGATCCTGTCTGGCTTCCAACACTTTCACTGGGAGTCTTCAACGGTTCCCCAGACGGTCTAAACCAGGACAACGAGATCCAGTATGTGGGAAGAGCTGAATTTGACCTGCCTCTGGGTATCATGGTTGGAGCTGACCTGTCAGCTCTGCGGTTCGGCGAACAGGATCCTGAATCGGTAGATGGTTATACATGCTCGGCAAGACAGAAAGCAATGGGAGTGGATCTGCAGCTGGGCATTGAAATCAACAAAGACTTCGCATTCCTTCTCCGCAGTGAGTATCTCAGAGGTGATAACTGGCAGATGGTGAATGTTATAGAGGGCGTGGATCCGCCGGAATTCCAGACATGGTGGATAACCGGAGGTATTACATGGGAAACAGATAAACCTGTTCTCGAGAGCATAAGCACTTCTGTAAGCATGGCTTCATGGGAGCCCGACAGATCGACTGACACAAGGGAAGATGAACTGACAATTACAATAAACTTTGATACGGGAACTCCTGTCTGTGTCAGAGCTGCTTTCGTTGACCATCGACCGCATAATATGCTCTTCGAGGAAAAACACTCGGATTACATTCTAGAAGTAACCCTCGATATCTGATGATATCTTCTGAAGCTCCCCGTCTGCATTTTCACAGGTACGAATTCAAATACCTGATATCCGGAAGTGTGCTTGCGGGCATAATGCGGGAACTGGAGATCAGACTTGAGCGTGATATTCATTCCGACAAGAATGGAAGCTACTTCGTCAGAAGTCATTACTTCGACACAGACAAATTCGACCTGTTTTATGAGAAAATTGCAGGACTGAAGAAACGGTACAAATTCCGTATGAGAAGTTACTGCTCTACTCCCGCTTATAACAACCCGCTTTTCCTTGAGCTGAAAGGCAGGGACGACAGTCTTGTTTATAAACACAGGCTTCTGCTTGATCCTTCGGGCACTGAATACTCGATGAGCAAGGGTATGAATTCGTTTTCAGGATTCCTGCTGGATTCCAAAAACATCAACGGAATGGGAAAAAGATTTGTATTCGATGTGTTCAGAAAGAAGATTTCCCCCAGTGTTGTGGTCGACTACAGAAGAACCGCGTTTGAGAACAAAGCAAATCCTGACTTCAGAGTAACGATTGACAACAAGGTAATTGCTTACAGAGCGGGTTCTGACGGGCATCCTGCTGGCAGATTTCATTCCATTTCGAATGGATTTCAGGTGCTTGAAATCAAATTCCGTTATCATCTTCCGAGCTGGTTTCACAGACTGATTCAGGAATTCGAGCTGAAGCGTGTTTCTTTTTCCAAGTTTGCACATGCTACTGACGTTATCTATATGAATTCGTATGCTTCATATCTTGACAAAATTTTAGAGAGGAGACCGGCTTGTCTGAGTTGAACCAATGGTTTACAGCAACATCCGAGCAGGTTGGATACAGTCCGCAGTCCATTGTCATAAATCTTCTTATTGCGCTGGCTGCCGGGGTGATCATCGGATTTATTTATAAAAAAACACATAAGGGGCTTTCCTACTCTCAGTCATTCGTTATTACTCTCGTACTTATGTGTATTACGGTAAGCGCTGTGATGATGGTAATCGGCAGCAATCTCGCCAGAGCTTTCGCACTGGTTGGAGCGCTGACAATCGTCCGGTTCAGAACAGTGGTAAAGGATACAAAGGATACAGCTTTTATTTTCTTTGCTCTTACCGAAGGTATAGCGTCCGGAACGGGAAATTACATTCTGACTGTTTATTCAACATTCTTTATCGGTGCAGTAGCCATAATACTCGCGAAAACCAATTACGGTTCAATGCACAGAAGTGAGTTCATACTGAGATTCCGCTTCAACAGGGAATCAGGTGATGAAGAAGGATACGTGAATTTCATTGCTGAACGGGCAAAGAAAAGCACCATAATACACATCGAACCGTCTGAAGACGGTATGCATCTAACACTGACGTACGATCTTATATTGAAATCCGGCCTGACTTCACAGGAAATCGTAACAGGGCTGAACAGCATCTCCGGAATCGACAACATCAACCTTATTACAGCAAGCAACGACATCGACTATTGAGGGACATGCAACTCTATGCGTGTCCCGGATAATTACATGCAACTCTATGCGTGTCCCGGAT
>DAOWNO010000080.1 GCA_030642525.1 Candidatus Aegiribacteria sp. | reverse complement strand
TTCAGTACAGAGCCATTCTGATGGCAGAGGATAACAGCATAACACCTACACTTGAAGATATTACTATTTCATGGAATTTATATGGAATCGGTGAAGATGACCCTGCGGGATTCAGCCTTCTGCCATTTTCTCCAAACCCGATGCAGAGTAATATTCTGATAGGTTATACCGTACCTGGTGAATCTGTTGTACATCTATCGATTTACGATGTATCCGGCCGCCTGGTAAAGCAGATTGAATCAGTTGACAGCCAGAATGGATATAATCAGGTTGTTATTCCCGAACTGGATTCAGGTCTGTATTTCTGCCGGATGACATCCGGAAACTTTGCTGAAACACAACAGTTTGTAGTAATTAACTAGGAGCATGTCCGACAATGATGTGAAAGGGAGCCGGTTCTATCGGCTCCCTTCTTGATTAAGATAAGGGGATTATTCTTTTGCAAGGTAGAATATTTCCGGATTTTCGGAGGACTTGTCAATTAAAATCAATATTGTATAATACTTGCTGCTTACTTTGAGCAGGTTAATTTTGTTTGTCTACTGTGTTAAGAAGAGGTTTAAGTCATTTCTGAATCAAATCAATATTTTGCGATCCATAACTGTCATAGTATGGGTGAAAAATAATTACTGAATCACATTTATATACTACGCCGCAATTTTGCTGCACGGTTCCGGGCCGTATCCCGGTTAAGCATGCCCCATGCTGAAGGGGCAACAGCGGCATTGATGCCGCATGGTACTAAGGGACGAAAGGTCCCGGGAAAAGGAGTTCTAATGGAAAATAAACTATTTGTGGGTGGATTAGCCTGGGCAACAAACGATGAAGGTCTCAGAAAGGCCTTTGAGGAATTTGGAGCTATTGAAGAGGCGAACGTTGTCTGCGAAAGAGATACAGGCCGGTCAAGAGGATTCGGATTTATTACTTTCGAAACCGAAGATAGCGCAAAAGCAGCCCAGGAAGCCATGCACGGACAGGAACTGGATGGACGTCAGCTCAGAGTGGACTTTGCTAACAGCAAGCCAAGACGGAACTAGCTTAATTTTACTCTAGTTATAAGGGGAGGCATTTCTGTCTCCCCTTTACATCATACCCGCAGTCATTCAGCATCAGCGATAACAACACCCGCAACGGTGAAACCACGACCAGCCATTCGTTACATTGTCCTCCGAGATATCAGGGATTACATCGTCTGCAGAAGTTACATATACCGGTTATTCTGCTGTCCGGGTCTCCCCATGTGAACCATGAGTCAATTATTTCAGAAGTAAGATACTGAGGGTCAAGTTCAAGGAAACCGCAATGACCTACAAGAATTACAATAGACGGATACCCATTGTAATACCCTGATAAATCAGCCACTTCCACGTAACCTGAAGCATCGGGGGCAATACACCAGAGATCGACTGAAGCGTACTCAGGGAGGCTGTCTATCGAGATGAGAATCTGTTCCGCCATAGACTGATTAGCGGTTGTGTCGTCTCCCAGTACAAGAAGCAGACCGAATCCTGTGGGTGTGGTAAAGTCATCGAGATCGGAGAAACCGCTGACAGGGGTGAATTCAGATTGGATTTGAAAAATACCAAGAGAGAAGAAGAGCAGAATAATCATTTAAGAAACCTTCCCGCAGATACAATTCTGCTTGCATAATATTCCTTGGAGAGTGATTCCCTTACAACTCCCCTGCTGCTGGATGAGTGAACAAAGAAGCCGTTTCCGATAAAAATCCCGACATGTGAAACACCTGAACCTGATGTATTGAAAAACAGAAGATCTCCAAACTTGAGTTCCGAGGGATTGACGTTTTCTGATGATGCTGCCTGCTGACTAGCTGTTCTGGGTATTTCGATATCAACAGCTCTGTAAACAAACTGGGTGAATGCAGAACAGTCTACTCCAGATCTGTTGTTGCCGCCATACAGATATGGAGTACCCATCCATGAATCAATTTCATCCAACATTCTATTGTCTATTGATGATCTTGGACCACTTCCGGTGGATGATATTTCAGACCAGTAGCCGCCCGTACAATGAACTCCGTCACCACGGTACACCGGAACAGTTCTGCAACCCGCAAGTGCAAGCACAACAAGTAATAAGAAAGCAATATTGTTAATTCTCATAGCTGTATCTTAAGAATGGTGTCTCTTGGAGGATGTTTTTGTCCGGGACAGTCAAGAGTATAGTGAAGACCCCGGCTTTCCCTCCTTCGCAATGCCGATCTGACTATAGCCCTGCTGACAGTACAGATGTTCCTCAATTCAAGGAGTTCCACAGTTGGAAGATGAGACCAGTAATCCTCTTCTATCTCGTCTGACAGAACATCAATTATTCTCAGTGCTCTGTGAAGTTTTCTGTCCGTTCTGACTATACTTACGTAATCCCACATCACGTTTCTAAGGGCTGCCCACGCATAATCGACGAGTACGTTTTCCTTCAATGGTCAGCGCGTCCGTATGTCCAGTCTCTGGCAGAGAATTTGTCCGGTTTCATTGCAGTGTCAGGAATAGAGTCAGCAGCTTTTAATCCCATAACACCTGCTTCAAGCAGACTGTTGCTGGCAAGACGGTTGGCGCCGTGAAAACCGGTGCACGACACCTCTCCAATAGCTCTCAGGCCATTCATAGCAGTACTGCCGTCAGTAGATGCGTCTATTCCGCCAACACAGTAGTGAGCTGCGGGAACTACAGGTATCGGTTCAAGCCAGGGAATAATGCCGACTGAAGTGACTCCTTCAGTTATTTCCGGAAATGATTCTTCCAGCTTTTCCCGACCAAGGTGGGTGGCATCAAGAAGAACATGGTCATTTCCAAGTCGTTTCATTTCTGAGTCAATAGCTCTGGCTACAACATCTCTTGGCGCAAGCTCCATTCTCTCAGAGTCGTAGTTTTTCATGAATCTATGACCTTCAAGGTTAAGTAGAATAGCTCCCTCACCTCTGAGAGCTTCGGTTATCAGGAAATTTCTCTTATCAGGATGAAACAGGCATGTTGGGTGAAACTGGTAAAATTCCATATTTCGAATCGGAAGCCCGGCCCTGCAAGCCATTGCTATGCCATCTCCGGTGGCTGAATCCTGATTTGAAGTATATCTGTAAACTTTCCCTGCCCCTCCTGTTGCTATGATAGTTTCCCCGGCTAGAACAGTGGAAATTCTGCCATCGCTCAGGATATGAGCACCGAGACATCTGTCTCTGGCATTTTCAACCTGACCAGGCATCTCTCGAGAAGCTGTAAGAAGGTTAACAGCAAAAGCGGGTTGCAGTAATGAAATGTTCTTTCTTTCTTCGCATCTGTCACAGAGTACTTCACTGATTAATCTACCCGTTCTGTCTTTGTGATGAAGTATACGCCTGATACTGTGTCCGCCTTCGATCCCTCCCTTACCGGATCCGCCGGCCCCTTCAAGAACAGCACCCCACCGTGATAACTGTTTTACCAGTCGCGGACCGCTTTCAATAATATCGATTGCAACTTCTTCATCGACGAGGCCTGCGCCCGCAATTACAGTATCTCTCAAATGTAGCTGAAAACTGTCATCTTCGGATACGGCTGCTGCAAGCCCTCCCTGTGCAAGGAAAGTACT
Source organism: Candidatus Aegiribacteria sp. (assembly GCA_030642525.1). Taxonomy (GTDB): domain Bacteria; phylum Fermentibacterota; class Fermentibacteria; order Fermentibacterales; family JCC-6; genus Aegiribacteria. Next base: position 4,500 of record DAOWNO010000080.1, on the reverse strand, counting down.
TCCCGTGGGAATTGGAATCTTACTCACAAGAAGGATATCAAGGTCTTCAGGAAGAGCGAGAGCGCATGTCATTCCCGCCATCCCGGCGCCAAGTATCAGTACATCTGTTCTGGTTGTACCTGTCAATTGCATTATACTATCTTTCTCGAAGCTCTCGAAACCTGATGATTGTGTTCTGAATCTCATTAAGAAGTTCAGGTATGTCTCCCTCAACCTCAAGGTTCATGGTTTGAACCAGTATGTCATCAGTATCGGCAATACCGCTCAGTTTCACGGCATCCTTTTCCGTTGTTATCAATGCCGATGCCAGTTTTTTATGCATCATACCTTTCAGATGTTCTATATCTTCTTTTGAATAAACATGATGGTCAGGGAAAACCACAAGTTCCATGACAGTGAAACCAGCTTCTTCAAGAGAGTCCCGGAAACTATCAGGTTTTCCAATCCCGCAGAATGCAAGGACCGGATCTTCAGGAATATCCGGCAGTCTCCTGCCGGATGCAAGCCTTACGCCTGTCGGCTGAATTCTGCTGAACTGTACAGGAGCTTTCCAGTTGTAATCTGAAACTCTTCGCTTTATCCACTCAGCTGACATTCCAGACGCAATCCTGTTAATCCAGATGTGATCCGCTCTTGATATGAATGATGGGAATTCTCTGAGTGTTCCTGCGGGGAGAATTCCACCCTGGCCAAAAGGGTTCGAGAAATCAAGCACGATGAGTTCTATGTCTCTGTGCAGTTTAAGGTGCTGAAATCCATCATCGATTATGATAATGTCCGGATTCTCTTCTCGAAATGCTCTAATAGAAGCTTCCGTCTTGGATCTGCCGGCATACACCCTTGCTTTTCCGAGAAGACTCTCCGCAATGAGCAGAACTTCATCTGTAAACTCTTTCCTGACATCATCATTGTCCAGTCTGACTCTGCAGGCTGATTCTCTCTCGCCGAAATTTCGCGCAATGACCGCGACTGAATAACCCATCCCCGCGATTCTTCTTGCAAGCCAGATAGTGACAGAGGTTTTACCGGTTCCGCCAACTTCGATATTTCCGATACTTATGACTGGAACCGGTAATCTGAGCTGTCTTCTGCCCGATTCGAACCATATTCTTCGAAGTGCAGCCAAAGAACCGTAAAGCCAACCGAAAGGCATCAGCGCCCAGCCAAGCCAGGCATAATATCCTTCTCGATATGCTATTTTCTTGAATAGTCTGTCAGGTCTCTTCATTGATTATACTCCAGATGATTAATAACTCCTGATCTGAAAAGGAGCAATCCAAACTGATCATACACTTCATTCCGAATCTTCTCCAGTGAACTTCGCACGGATGCTTTTCCGGGAGAATCGCTCTTCAATGTCTTAAGTATATCTGTTAACTCTTCATATGATGCGATGATATGACCAGCTCCCGATGCGGATATTTCATCAATGATACCACTGAAGCTTTCGTAATGCGGACCAACAATAACGGGTATTCCCCTCATAAGAGGTTCAAGCACATTGTGACCTCCGACAGGCACAAGCGTACCTCCCACAAAAGCGACATTTCCCACACCATAAAACCTTGCCAGTACGCCATGCAGATCAAGGATAACACTATCAAAATATCCTGTATCTTTTGAATCAGCAAGCTCTGTCCACTTCGCAGGAGTAAATCCATGATCTTTCATGATATCCAATACCTCATCAATTCGCTCAAGGTGTCTTGGTGCCAGAACAGGGAAATACCCGGACTTTCGAGAAGCTTTGAGTATGGTTTCTTCCTCTCCCTTTCTTGTTGAGCCGGCGACCAGAACGGGCAAATCGGTCTGCAGCATATTACGCCATTTCCCCGGCGGATCACCGTGATCTGAGCAGGACTTGGAGTCACATGTCACGGTGATATTGTCAGGATTCGCGCCAAGTAACTTAAAGTATTCAGCATCTTTGATACTTCTCGCCAGGATACCTGAGAAGCATGAAAGCATTCTTCTGAATAGTGGTTTGAATATCCGATAACCTCTGAAACTTCGTCTGGAGAGCCTTCCGTTGACAATCATACATGGAATACAGGATCCAAGAGCTTCAAGGATAGTGTTCGGCCATATTTCAGTCTCGGTAATTATAAGTGCCCTCGGTTTTATTCGCTGAATGAACCGCTGTGTAAATAGTGGTGTATCCAGAGGGCTGAAACTGCCCGGAAGGTTCATTCTATCCAGGAATAAACGGCCTGAAGGAGTGAAACATGTTATCCAGACCGGTATGTTTCTTTTTTCAAGATACGATACAAATGGAAGGAGTCCGTTCAGTTCACCAAGAGATGATCCATGAAGCCATACCGGGTTACTGTATATTTCCGATACGAAACCCTGTCTTTCCTCTCTTTCCCTCGATGATCTGAAATAAAGCGCCAGCATTGCCGGCATGTGAAGAAAGCAGCCTGCGGATTTGAGGATAAACCAGAGTATACGGGCGGATGGTGATGTAAGAAGATCAGCGCTGTGTGTGACTCTTGAAATCTCCCTTTCTATTCTGTCCAGCCAGATATCGGGATCATCTCCCCTTTTCATTGGTGGAAAAGGTCTTCCCTCAACCACGCTGACTCTCGCAAATGGCAGTGGAAGCAGAAATCTGTCCCAGGAGGAGAAACGCAGTGCAGGCCAGGCTGATGCTCCCATTGAAACAACAGGTCTGCCTCCAAGCCTGGATATGTGAGCAATTCCCGTCTTCACTTTTTCTGCGGGACCTCTTGGGCCATCCGGAGTAATGGCGCAATCTATGCCACTTCTGAGTTTACCGGCCATTTCACCGAGTGCTCTCATGCCTCCCCTGCTGCTGGAACCTCGAACTGTAGAAAACCCCGTTGAATGAAGAACATTAGTTACATATTGTCCATCCCTGTTCTGACTTACGAGAACAGTGATACCCTCATTCCGATGCGTATGAATGAACGGAAGCTGTCTTCCATGCCAGAATGCGAAAAACACTGATCTGCCTCTGATATGTCCGGCCCTCAAACCACGCGGTGATACGTAGATTATCCGCCATGAGCTGCCTATCAACCTCATGAAAATGCGTCCCAGTACCCGGGAGAGCTTGATCAGATCAGGTGTTTTCATGTTCGATTTCATTGTAGAGAATACTTGCTGCTCTTTCCGCTGCGCCGTGTTCACCAAGGGCTTCACGTACGGATTCAAGATCCGAAAGCGATCTTTCTCGAGCGAACGATTCGGACAGCAAAGGAACGATCTGCTCCGCGATGCGCTCCGGTGTAACATTATTCTGTATGAGTTCAGGTGCGACATCTTTACCTGAGACTATGTTTGCCATACCAATTCTGTCCACGCCTCGCACCAGCAGCTTTGCGACGAAATATGTCAATCGTGAAGTTCTATATGTAATGATGAATGGAATGCCCCAAAGCGCTGTCTCCAGAGTGGCAGTGCCCGAACATACAATTGCAGCAGAAGCGTTTTGAAGCGAAGCGCTGATAGAATTGACCAGCGTTACTCCTTCTGTATTGAAGGCGCGGTCATACAATCTTGAAGGGACGGATTCTGCCATAGCTACAGAAACGTTCCGGATAATACCATTGCTTCGAAGGATCGAGTATGCATCAAGCATCGGATCGAGAAGACTGGCAACTTCCTGTTTCCTGCTTCCGGGAAGAAAAGCCAGATTTCCTTCAGGCTTCGAATCAGCAGGTTCTGGAATCGCGTCTACAAGGGGATGTCCTGCGCACACAGCCCTGATTCCATGATGATTGTAGAATTCCACTTCGAATTCGAAGAGAGTTATCATGAGATCAACGCTGTTTCGGATCTTTCTGACCCTTCTTCTGCCCCACGCCCACAATTGTGGAGAGATGTAATAGATTACTTTAAAACCTTTTTTCTTTGCCCATTGAGCCAGTGGAATATTAAAACCCGGATAGTCAACCAGAAGAACCGCATCCGGCTTTTCAGAGATGATAAGTGATTTCATAGCATTTTTCAGATCGCGGAATCTGTTCAGAGAAGAGATCACTTCAGCAAAACCCATTACGGAGTAATCTTCAAGATCGAACAGCACATTCACACCCGCATCAGAAAGTTTGCCGCCTCCCAGACCGGAAGCTTTTACCGGAACTATCGTAGAAAGTTTCCTGTAAAGTTCTCCGGCACGGATATCACCTGATGGGTCACCTGCTGAGATGACGAGATTCATACTCCAGTCAGATCCTTCAGAATATTTTCTGTCGCTATCTGTATCTGGCTCGAGATTATCCCGGCAGATCGTAGAGCGATAAGACCGTCTTCCCCCGAAACAGCCGGAGAACAGCCTGTATCACAGGCTTTCAGGAAATCATTAAGTTCAGCAGTAAGGGCGTCGCCTTCTTCAACAATGATTGAAATTGGTACGATATTCCCGGATGAAACACGAAAAGCCTCAACTTTTCTTGATGCGAAATCAACCGATACATAACTCTTATGCTGGAAAAACCTCAGTTTTCGAATCTGTTCTTTCGAGATTCGACTGGC
>DAOWNO010000273.1 GCA_030642525.1 Candidatus Aegiribacteria sp. | reverse complement strand
GCGGCAGCCTTCGCAGCAGACCCCTTCATATCACGAGGATTCATGAACTGACCTTTCTTGATATTCACTGGCTTCCCTGCCGCACCTGCTGCCTCCAGGATCGAGGTCTGGCGGCATAAAAATGCGGGAACCTGGATGACATCAACAACCTGAGCAACAGGTTCTGCCTGCCGGGCATTATGAATGTCGGTAAGGGTTCTGACACCGAACTCCTTCGAAACCTCTTCGAGTATCCTCAAACCTTCTTCCATTCCAGGGCCCCGGTAGGAATCGTGGCTTGTTCGGTTATCCTTCAGAAACGATCCTTTAAATACCCAATCGGCAGAGTGATCAAGTGATTCCAGGAGTGAAGCGGTGAATTCTGCAACTCTCATGGATACTTCTCTGGATTCAAGGCTGCACGGACCGATTATGAAAAGCGGTTTTGTGTCATTTGTTGAAATATTCCACCGCCCTTTCAAGGTCCTGTTCCGTATCCACACCTATTCCATGATATTCACCGGTTACAACCCGGATCCGGATTCCCCGTTCAAGCCAGGCAAGCTGCTCAAGCCTTTCAGTTCTTGAAAGACTGGTGTTTCCAGCTTCGGCACAGCTTTTCAGCGACTCGGGGCTGAATGAATATATACCGATGTGTTCAAGCAGGTTATCCGCACCGTAAGGAATAGGATACCTGGAGAAATACAGAGCTTCCTGACGTTCGTTAATAACAACTTTCACCGCATCCGGTGACCCTGCAAGTTCTGCTGGTATTTCCCTGGCAAGGGTAATGACCTGATCTTTCTCCGATGGAACCGCAGTAATGGAACTGATCCAGTCTTTATTCACAAGGGGTTCATCGCCCTGAACGTTTATTATGGTCTTCCCCGGGAAACCCAATAAACTCCAGGCTTTGAAAACCCTTTGCGTGCCGCAAGAGGCTTTTCCCGTGTAAACTGCTTCAAAACCCGCGTTCTCAACAATATCCATAATACGTTTATCATCGGTAGCCGCAACAGCCCTGTCAACAGAATCGCAAATCCCCTGCAATACTCTGATTATCATGGGGACTCCCGCTATGTCCACCAGGGGTTTGCCGGGCAGCCTGACAGAAGCAAACCTGGCAGGAACTATGGCGACGATCTCCGCTGACGCTGCTACTCTCCCAGCCATTTCTCAGTAGTCCATATTGAAATACTTAATACCGTTTCCTCCTGGAAGATATCCTCCATATCACGCCAGTACTGGTAACCGGCGGCAATATCCACCCCTGCCCTTCCTTCGCTGAAACTGTATCCGCAGCCTGTTGTGAATGTTGAAGCTTTGTCTCTCCATAATCCATCCATGCTGGAGAATCCTGACCGGAACGTAACGCCGCTTCCAGCGTAGACTTCGGCACCAACCGAATACACATTTCCGGGATCCGTCCGGGTACCGAGAATATTCAGGGCTTTTCTGCTGTAGATATCCGCGCCAATAAGAAGCCTTTCAATCGGTCTGAAGGATATTCCAATGGATACTTCACCTGGAAGAGAGTACATACTGCGGGAACTGTCGGTTTCTGAGGATTCAAGGAAATCCCTGTCTACTTCGAGGTTTCCCTTCCTGTCAGTTGATATGGAGAAACCCAATCCAAACCGCTCAGTTTTCACCATTATCCCGAATACACCTCCCCATGCCATGCGGAAATGAGCATCATCGCGGTAAACCGAGCTGTCTGATGTCGGGGTAATCAATGCTGTTTGTGTCAGGGTTACATCGGAAACGATATTTCCGAAAGAACATCGTCCTCCTACAGAAAAGGCCAGCCAGTCACTGATTCGCAAGGATAGACCGGTGTAGGTTTCCGTCATACCGCCTGCCCACGAAAACTCCCCCGCATAATCATCACTGACATCCATCTGAAGTTCAGAATCAATCCTGCTTCTGGCATCAATAGCACCGCAGAGGACGATTCCCCCCGGAAGCGGTACAAAAGCCGAAACGGTAGGAAAATCAAGCTGATTATCCCAGGCCTGCAGATCACCTTCGCTGTACCTTCCAGACAGGTTGATCCCTCCTGCCGCAGCCCATGCGGAAGCGGCCGGGTTCAGCATGGAAAAACCCGTACTGCCGGGCACACCGGCACAGACCCCGCCCATACCGTAGGATCTCGAATTCAGAGGAAGAATCTCAGAACCGATACCATCAGGGGGAGGAAGGTAATCAACAGAAAAAATCCCCGATATAACAAACACGATACAGGGCAACAAAGTCATACGATCTCCTGTGTTTCATATTTCATTTTCAATCAGTCGGTGTATCCCCGCAGGGTGAATAATGTTCCCGCATTATCACAATTCAAATGCTTCTCCATATGCGGGAATGATCGCCGTTTTACCGATCCTGTCCGCAATCCTGTTCGCCAGAATTTCGGACTGATCAGGTTCACCATGAACAAGGAATATACTCTCTGCGTCAGCACCGACCTTTTCCGCGTAGTCCACAAGGGCATCGGAATCCGCATGAGCTGAAAAACCGTTGATAATATTGATACCGGCTTTCACAGGATATTCCTCACCGAATATCTTCACCAGTTTATCACCCTCCACCAGTTTCCTGCCCAGTGTATGCATAGCCATGAATCCAACGACGAGCACGGCGTTCCTCTCATCTGCGATGTTGTTCTTGAGGTGATGAAGAATTCTTCCGTTCTCGCACATGCCTGATGCCGATATGATAATCATAGGGCTTGAATCATGATTCAAAGCTTTGGACTCTCCAACACCCTGGATGAAATGAAGGCCTTCAAACTGGAACGGGCTTCTGTTGCTGTAGAGGTAATCCCGCATCTGACTGTCAAAACACTCCTGATGGATCTTATAAACCTCTGTGGCATCAAAGGATAAAGGAGAATCCACATAGACTTTCATGGGGGGCATTTCATTACGCGTCACAAGTTCGTGGATATCAAAAAGCACTTCCTGGGTTCGTCCAACGCTGAAAGATGGGATTATAAGTTTGCCCCCCGATTTGAATGTTCTGTTGATTATGCTGCGGAACTTCTGCAGCGACTCCTCCTGCTTCGCATGATTCCTGCCGCCGTAGGTACTTTCCATAATCAGTATATCCGCGCGCGCATCCATATCCGGATCTTTCAGAATAGGTCTTCCCGGTCTCCCCAGATCTCCTGAGAAAAGCAGAATCCTCTGGGTTCCCCTCTCTTTTATTGTGAGCTCCACCTGGGCGGAACCGAGTATGTGGCCGGCTTCTATGAACCTGAGTGAAATGTCCGGAAACAGCGGAAATGACCTGTCGTAAGGTATGGACATGAAGTGCTTAAGTGTCTCGGTGACATCTTCAGCATCGTATAGTGGTTTTAGGGGGTCAAGACCCTTAAGTCTCCTTTTCTTATTCAGATATGCCATGTCGTACTTTTGAATGTGCGCGCTATCGGGAAGCAGGATTGCCGCAAGGTCCCGGGTGGCGAAGGTACTTGTTATCATACCGCTGAAGCCATGCTTCACGGCTCCGGGCAGATTGCCTGAATGGTCTATATGTGCATGGGAAAGGATTATGGAGTCAAGCTCTCCCGGATTGAAGGGAAACTCCCTGTTCAGTTTCTCGCTCTCTTTTCTACGTCCCTGATGAAGGCCGCAGTC